>JBDUUL010000006.1 GCA_039938515.1 Nitrososphaera sp.
CACCCGAATTTCCTGTGCTCTCTTCGATCATTATAGCTGGATTCTCTCTGGCGATAATCGTTGGGCTCCGAAGATGGCTTGGATCAGGTCAGAGATGGCGCCCGCAGAAGTGAAGTCGATGATTTTAGCAATCGAATCAGTTTTTTAACAGACGGGCTTTGTTAAATAAAGCCGTCAAGAGGTAGCAGGTTTGTAAGCCATTTGGATTACTGCTAGTCCATGAACTGTCAGGTGAAGGTCAACTTACTTGAAGAGACTAGAATGCTCCTTTTGGAGAAAAGCGGCATTCTCGTCTTCAATGTATTCCTGTTTGAGGTATTGCGAATTAGCAACGTCAACAAACAGATGCATTACTTCGCCAAATACTTCAAGAATGCGAGACCAGTGATATAACTCAGGCTCCTTGTTCGTTTCAAAAACATATGGTTTGCCCTTGAATGATTTTTCTATCCTCTCTCCAGTATGTCTACCATTGTTATGAGTGGTATTTCTGAGCAGTACGATTATGCAGATTACTCCATTGTATTTTTGCAAGCCTAGCTTTTTGAGAACAAAACCGGAGACATTAGTCGTAGCATCCTTGCCAGACTTGGCTGCTCTACCATTCAGGGTTCTAGATACCACTCGCAAGGAGCTATCTGTTGCAAAATGCATCAAATGCAAAAAAGCGAGTTTATGGTTTTGGTCATAATTGACGATTGCTTCAGTAATCATATTTTCGTCAAAATGTGGATTGTTGTAATGCCACCATTTTTGACTATGCAGAGATTGCTTTGATAATATCATTGCAAACAATGTCGGCTGGATTATGCTCAAACATTTTACAAATGGAGCGATTCTGATATCTGTGAGCTTAAGAAAGGGTCTAGTTTTCATCAGTGCAGTTGCTGTATCTATGTATCGCATTTGAAGCTGAGATAAACCGTTAATTGTCTCTGAGAGAGTATCAGCTTGCATTCTGGGTCCCTGACCACTTGCATTGGCCTTCTATTTCAATGCAGACATTTCAACGCACTTCCTTTCATTAAATGATAAGCAATCTCTGAAGCTAACCTGGATGCAGTCGCGATATGGAGCTTTCAGAGCAAGAGTATGACTCCATGCTCTCTTCACCGGCCTTTCGCTTTCACGTCAGGAAGAAGGATGTAGTTCTCTTCCTTAACTCAAAACACGAGAAAAAAGCAGTCTCTCAAGAGCCCAAAACGGCAAACCCTGCATAGATGTTTGAGCTTAGATTATAGAAAGCTGCGACAAAAGGCGTATGCTAATGTCTTCTCCCACACTGCCGCAATGCCTTAAAGATGCCAATGGACGTTGGAATGAGAGAGTCCAAATCTCAAATCAGCTGCGCGATACAATGGTTCTCGAGACAGTCCGGAGAATAAGGACCAACCTTGAAGCAATAAAAGCGCTCCTGAAGACTCCAGGCCATGAAGAAATTTGTGGCGGGCTCTACACATTTGCTATTGAAGAATATGGCAAGATATTGCTACTGCAGAACTGCGGAGATTCCCCTGTCATAGATTTGAAGTACAAGAATGGCTTCAGAAAGCATGAGGCCAAATTCGAACTTGCTATCAATGACCTTTCTGATGACTGCCTCAAAATAGAGTCGGGAGGCTACACAGATGCCGGCTTCACGAGTACTGGTTACACTAAGGACAAAATAGCAGACCTGGATGCACGGCTTGGCATATTCTATATGGATTTCACTGACGATGTTAGTCATATCAAGCCAATACCTAGCGTTAGCAGGGCATCGCTGGAGGGGTCGCTAGAGTCCTTCGAGTGTCATCTGAATCAAAAGTTCTCACAATAGTGCAAATGACTCGAAAGCATAAGGCCCATCCAATACCACTGCACGGCATTGCGAAGAGCAACGAACGTCCAAAGCAGTCAGAAAGAAGTGCTATTTAGATTTCATTTCTTATAGCAATCCTACTCTATCTTGTCACACTGGACTGCTATTTTGCAACTTCTTTTGCTTGGCAACGTGACCGACGGCAAAGAGTCAGATTACAATAGCGACGTGAGTCCTGTCATGAAGGCAAGTAAAGTTAATCGATACAGCTGTTGCGCTGCAGGTAGCAGCTTGGGAACAAAGGTTGTGCGAATGATTTGGAATCGCTGAGACAGGATCAGGTTCACAAATACAGTAGTTGATTTTGCGTCACATCACGTTTTAGCCTTAATGAACTTGTCGCAGGCTCGTACGACTTCAGCCAGATAATTACTCACTTCCGACCATGAAGTTTTTTCATATTCCCAGTCTCGTATCCTAATCACAATTTCCTCCTTGCTTGACGAGGTTGTCATTCGGTTGAAAACTTCAATGTATGTGTTCAACGTTTCAAGGGAATAAAGATGTGTCACCATACCTTCCATACGCACACCCTCAAAAAAATTTCCGTACAGTTCTTCCTTCTGCAAGAACCACTCTGTCTTCATTACTGCCTGCTTGAACAAAGACAGGTCAATCGGAGGAATCACGGAAGACGTGGTTGTACCGTTATCCCTTATCGCGAGTGCAGTCTGCAAGAGAGCCGTTTTTGCTGCCGCGGCTGATATCATGAGAGTCTGAACATCACTTACTCTCTCTCGAAGCTTGCTGTAGAGATTGGTTACTATGGATCTGATAGCCGGTTTACTCGAACTTCCGAGCCTAATGTAATAAACGCAAGAACCTCTCACTTGATAGGGCTTGTTGAAGTCTTCAGTATCTATCTTAATTGCCATATAGAATTTTTTGCCATCATCTATTCGCTTGAGCTCGAAAGTGGGGGTTGGGTCAACATTGTATGCTTTGCTCGCGATAGCTTGTCCAATCTTGTCGGCCATTTCAATATCAAAACCATTCTTATAAAAAGGAGTCTTCCCATGAACCTGACTCTTATTTTCGTCTATCCCCAAGACTATTGTCCCACCTTCTGAATTTGCAAAAGCGCAAAAATCATTTTCTAGATCCGGAGGCACCTTGTTGCCTCCCCAAGGCCCTTGTCCCTTAAAATCAAAAGTTTCATTCTCGATATCTTGGATGTGCAGAAGCGCCTCGATTTTTTGGAGCGTCCAAGCAGACAACTCAGATGGGATAGAATACTCGCTCATGCTAGAGCAGCTTGAGTTATGATATATCAAGTTTTGAGAGGCTATGGCGCCTTCAGAGTGTAAGAGCTGAGTCAGAAAGTTAACTCAGGTATTGCCTTGTAGTATTCAGTCATCTTGAGCCAGTCAAGCGCGGCAGGCTTGCTATAGGTCTTAGAATAGCCTCACAGATAGTTTGTAAATTCTTCATAGAACAGTGAGCTCAAGATGTAGAGCCGACAGGGACCTTCAAGATGTAATAGTACTCCCGGGTTTTTTGTCATGGATTCGCTCGCATTATTCCCACTTTAGCAGGATGTCCATGCCCCTGCTCCGTGTCCTCAATACCGAGCTTGTTGGGTAGGACTGTGAGATGTAAATTTGATGTCTGAGCTTGTGGCTTTGCCTCCAAAGGTACTCATGGTCGGTATAGAACTTGCGCCATACGCAGAGGCGTGATTCGCGCCTGTTCTGTTTTCAGATGCGGATTACATGACATCCGGGACTAGCCCGTTCTCTTTCAATAAACGACTGAATCATCTGGGCCGGTCCAGGAATTGTTAAATAAATCCATAATGCGCTACAATTAGACGTTGGACAAAGAAGGCGTAAAAATTAGCTATAAACCAGCAGATGAAGATAGGGAAGACAAGAGGCTATTTGCTCCAGAACAAAAGGTGGGCTCATTTCTCACTCGCGGTCAATACACTCTTCCTGAGCGAAATCTTTCATATCGTCATATCCGATTATTTATTAATGCACAGGACAAGAATATTGAGGACAAAATCCTGAAGGTAGTCTACGAACTGCCTACTGATTTTCTGCAGAACAAAGCCACCGTGAATGATAGATCATCGGATTTCTCTTTAGAGCTAGCTGTTAAGGAAGTGAAATTCGAGGTCAAAGCTAAAATATTTTGGCGCGAGAAAAGCCGGTCACCCACCACGCTCGACACCACAGTCAACTTGGATTGAGGCTATTGATTTGAGCAAAGGTTTGCTCCCTAGGCGTCGACTATTCATATTAGTTGCATTTGCATGTATTTTCGGGTATTTCATTGATTGTACCTGCCTTGTGAATCCGGCAGATGCAAGATTCGATGACTTAATTCATGCTTTTCCTGACTCTGCTTTGTTCGTATTCCACCAATCAGATTCTGTCAACGAAAAATCAGCAAATTTGTACATCACGTCTGATACAAATGCAACCGACATCAAAGCTATCTTTACAGATCTTCGTTCTACCAGGGGAGACACCATTCAGTCTGTGCACTTATCCTTAAACCCATCACGATTCAACGTCTCAGTTCTCGACATGAAGTCGGTTGAAATCAAGGCGGCATTAGACAGCTCCAATTTCATTCCTGGAATATATGCAGGGAAGGTTACCTTACTCTCAAATGAACATGCGGCTGTAAACATACCAATCGAGCTTAGAGTAATTGACGATGCGGCCTTAATTAATTCAGTTGCGCCTCACCCTGCCGCCATTAAATTTGATTTTGGGTCGGATATGCCGAAGACGAACTATATTGATCTTTTCTTAACTACAAATAACACCTTACGGAACGTAAATGCCAGCTTCAGTGATCTCCGATCTGATAATGGCACCATAATGCAGCACAGCGTGCTTAGTTCTTCGCCAAGCAAAATGAATATCACTGCAATTTCGCCGACTTTTTTGAGAGTCGCGGCGGATGTTGGGGGAGGCACCTACATACCTGGAAATTATCAAGGTTTTCTAAAGTTAGATTCTCTTGGTTCTGATACTTTCATACCTATCACAATTGTTATTGAGACTCCAAAAATCTGGTACGACGGATACGGAATCGCATTTGTTGTGGTAGGTATTGCGTTAAGCGTATTCCTGATACTTGTGCGCGAAGGATCGCGTATTAAAGAAAGTCTGGAAGAATCTGCATCTTCAGCATTAAATGCCCTTACAGCAGCCATATCCAGTAATCGCCAGAGCAAGCAGGAGTTCTTTGCCGGGCTTGAAAATATCGATAAAGGCATCTATGCTTCTCGCAAGAATAATTACACAGAGGCTATATCATATCTTACAAAATCAAAGGGATTTTTTGACAGAGCTACCAATAAAGGTCCCCAAGTTTTGGTCGCAGAATTTCCTCATGTCGAAGATGTCGAGCGAATGGCTAATGGTTCATTAGGGTCTTCGGCGGCAATAAGGTCTGTCTTCCGCGGGGATAGACTATTTTTTGTTGCTTTTTCCATCGTAATGACAATAGTGGTTCTTACAACTTTGCAAACTGTGTCCCCGGACGTATTGAAGCTCAATAATTTTGGAAGTGCTATAGCAGCAATACTCGTTGGCTTTGGAAGTCCTGCAATCGCGAATCAACTTGTTCCCCTATTCAAGAAGTGAACAATACCTCAAGTCGCTTCTACCCCACAGCTGGTTTAGATTACATTAACTAGGTCTTGGCGCGTTGGTGTCTTGGGTTTGGCAATTTTGGCAGATCACTCGATTGAAACAAGATATAAGTCACACTGGTAACTCAGGCGCATGGCGCGTTAGCTTGGGCGCAAAGGCTAGGAATTAGGACACTGGTAATTATTTAAGAAAGCACCAAGTATCACGTTTATGAAAACTCGCATAATCAGGTTCATTGAATGTGAGCTTGATGGCAATTGGGCTTTTACTGCACCTGATAGCGGTGCAACACACTCTGTCAGTCCAAATTCATGGCTTGAAGCAAAGAAAAGAGTAATCTACTCGCAAAAAGACGATGCGAAGTTAACAATCACGGTCGATTCAAAACTATATGAATACTTTTTCAATAAGGGAAAAGTGGTTATCTTTGATGATGGTCTGCTCTTAATGGATGCAGATTCAACGACAAGAAAATAAGGGCAAGTTCAGTTCACCGGCTTCATCCAGCTGCTATCCTTTCTGTGAGATAGCCAATGGAACCCATTGATTGAAAGAATATCGTTTATCTCTCTCTCCATTCCCGCTTTTCACATTGTTGGGTTGGCTGCGGATTTTCATCTTTTTGATGGGCTGTTAAGTTACGGAAGATAATAAAAATTGAGATATTGGACGTCCGCCACAGATTTGACAACACCGAGTTAACTTAAGTAAGACGAAGAGCTAGATCCCATTACACATAGCTTTGATAAAATTGGCAGTCCTAATCATTGGCCTTTCAATAGCTATAGCGGTTAGCGTCGTTGGATTGTTTTCCGCTTCGGAAAGTTCTGTTGCGCAGGTTGTTGGTACCCCACCGCCCGTTCATCCCACTATTGTAGCGCCAGCCAACACTGTCACTCCTGCGGCTCCAAAGCAACCGCTTCCAACAGGCGGCGACTTGGTTCGATTTCATGCGATAGTTACAGGACCGTCGCCTCCAATTTTGCAGTATATAAAAACAGTCAATGTCACCTCTAGCGAAACAAAAGCTGTTCAGGCACTATTCAACATACTTGATGCAACTGATCACCAACAAGTCTGGCCGCATCAGTACTTGGACGATATGTCGCTTGAAGATTACAATACTATGACCAAATTGTATCCATTCTCAGATGTTAGCCAGCTTTCTGGCGTGGACCCTAATGGGACACCGATGCATGCCGCTGCCTTCAATGTTACAGATACTAACACCATGTACGTGATATTTGCTGACAAGTGAGATCAATTTTTTCTTGATCTCTTGCTCTCTCAATGGCGAACCGCCAATGAGATAGCATCCTCAGCAAGTGTAACCGGTGCGGGCTTGTCTGGTATCCAACGTTGCAAGAAGGTGGCAGACTGCCAAATGGTTATTGGAAATGCGAGAACTGCTGTAACGCGCAGCAATAGCCTGACTCCTTTTTGTTTGACTATGAAACGAAAGGAAGCTGCCAGTAGAGAAGGTTGCAATAGGCAGAAAATCATGATCTGGAGTCGTGTGTTTGCTGCTTGCCAGCAACAAAACCAGACCGTGTTTGACACGTACGAGATTGGCAGAATATGAGCGAAAACTATTAACTTTCATAAGGTTTCAGTGTATTCTTCAAATGATGGGCAGAAGTCAATTTTGTCTTCTTCAACTCTTAGCATCTGAGCAAGCCGAGTGACTGGAGCTCTGTTTCGATTTACCCCTGTTAATTTTGTATTTGTCTTGACATTACTTGCAATTGCTTCGCAGAATCTTTTATCTTCTGGCCGCAGCGAGCTTCCGATAATTACTAGATCCGAACATCTTTTCAGATAACCTTCAGCCATATTCCAGACTCGCTTATACTCTGCATTCTTCTCAAAGTCCTTATTATTGCCGAGTGGTGGTATAATCACCGGTTCATCATAATCCATTCCTGACCTTAGCAACGAAGAAAGAGAATAGTTGCATATTTCTAATGCACTTGGAATCCTAAGTTGACTCCATGTCTTATTTGAATGGATTACCGGGGCGACTTTCTCTAGAAGCTTTTTTACACCACTAACCCCGCCAAAGGAAGCCAAGCTATCAAATTTGTTGAGCCAGTTAATTGAGCCATGTATTTTTGCTATTGGTATTTCATTCTTCTCAAAGCTGGCTTTCTCTGAGAGAAGGTAATCATATGTAAATCCTTTCTGTACTGCTATACTCTCAAACAGAGTGTCATAATTGGTCGTTATGACTGTGAACGGGTTGTCCGGAAAACTTTCAATAATTCTTTGATAATTATTCGAGTGTGGGTTATGCGCAACTGAGAAATGCCTTACTATGTCCCAGACAAAATACCATGCTTCACCTATGGCGCCAGCATACAAGAGACGGTTAGAAAATGAGCTGGAGTCTGTCGTAATTACAGGTCTATCTGCGATATGGTAAGCCCAATCAATAAACTCTTCAGCGTCAAGTTCGATGGTCCGTTCATCATATGCTGTAGTCTTGACATTTTCGATATAGTACTTCAGCCTGTCGCATAACCGAGGATAATAATCAGAGGATAGTAATCCCAATCTAAAACCCTCTCGAAACAGTAAACGTGTAATTGGAGGCTTTTGGCATTCTTGAAGCATTGGATCGTAGCCCGCGGCCGCGCCTGCGCCCAGAATAAAGCACCGTTGCATAGTATGAGATTTGTAAGCTGCTATTTAGAACAGCCGAAAAGCTAAATCCAAGCCATCTGATTACTCGTTAGCTTGAGAGTAATTATGGCTGCCCTGGCAATTACAGCCGGACTTGCATTTGCAGCCGTGTTTGCAACTCATGTCTTTGACCGCCTCACATGGCTTGATACTAATGCAGACAGTATTGTGACAAAAACCATCAGCAATCTCATTGCAAGTAATAGCGCGTTATCCAATACTCCGACTGGAAATGTGTCAATTGACATTGCAAATACAAGGCAGCTGCTGCAGCAATATGTGAACCAGGAACGTGCCAATGCAGGACAGACGCCTTTATCATAGGATAGCAGACCTGAATCATTAGCTCAGGCTCACAGCGATGACATGGCCAGCCGAGGTTACTACGACCATATTTCGCCGGATGGCATCAGCAACATTGACCGATTCAACAAGGCAGGTCTTTCATGTTTTCATTACTACCCTGACGGCACCTATTCAAACGGCTCAGAAAACCTGTCAAAGGGCATGTTTGTTAATGCAGGTACTGGAGCAGAGGGCTATATTGCAAGGTGATCTGTCTCATCATGGATGCAAAGCCCTGAGCATAGAGACAATATGCTAGCGTCTTACTGGCATAACGAAGGCTTTGGCATCGCTAACTTTGGCAGTACTGTGTATGTCACAGAGGACTTTTGCTGAAACGTAGAAAATTATACAGCCTGGCGAGAGAGGAGGCGAAGGCCAGACTGATGTACCACCCTAAGATAGTCCATCAACTCCTTGTTTGAGTCTGTGAGAGAGCCATCATCTCTATGATGCTTGAGAGGCTCGAGCTCATTTGAGATAGGTGTGTCGGGTTTACCCAAGAAAATAGGAGCGATCTCAATCATCTCCGATTCATGGAGGGATTGCGCTTCATCATATTCGCCCTTGCTTATGGAGCCGTTTGAAGCAAAGTCATCAGTAACAAGAGGCATGAAAACATGCGAGCTTCTTATTTGTTTTAAGAGTGCTTGCAGCAGATGCCCTAAGCCAAGGTCGTGTGCATCAAGATAAGGGTCGAAATATGCACCGTAACCATAATTCTGGAGTATTGAATGCAAGCGCTTAGCCTGCTCGAGGTGTGGCATGCGGTAGCTGATAAACACCTTGACTTTCGTAAGAGGAGGACCTGTTATATTATGAGATTCAGAGATTCTTTTCAAGTCGGCTAAATATCTCCTATAGGCCTCTTCGAGGGCAATTTCATCAAGTTTGCTAATAGTGGCTCTCGCTGAATTGCTAAGTCGAGTGAGAGGGATTCGACCGTCATCACCCTTGTAACTATGCATTGCAACAAAACTATCTCTATGCCAGAGCACATTTGAGACGTCTGGGTTGTAGCCAAACCACGTCGGTGTGACATCGTGTCGGATGGACAGCTTTTCGGAATTTACCTTAATTTCAATGCCTTCAACCTGCTCGATTGCTACCGGCTGGATCAAACCCTTGATTTCAGCAATAAGGGATAGTACTTCATCCATCAAAGACCCGTCTATCGCCAAACTTGGCGCATCTGGTTCGTAGAATAGTTCACGGAGCTGTTTTAATTCGATTTGCGGCATGTAATTGAGGTAAAGGGCCGGGGGAAATTGGTCGCTAATAGAGTCTGAAGGAAAATAAATTTTCCATAGTACACCAAGACGAATCGACCGGTGAGACAATGCCTCAAGTTTTGAGATCCAGCAGTTAAACTTTTCATTGTAATGTTCGACTTGAATCTGTAACGAGCAAGCCCTACCGATTTGGCCTACTTGCAGCACTATCGGGATATTTGATTCGTGGCGAACGCAAAGCTTTTTGAAGCAAATCGGATAAGAATCTACTTTTCCGTTTCTTAAAGGTCTTGGGATAAAACTCAGGATTTGAAAATCTTAGCTGCTGAGCTGGATGAAGTCTTATCCATAATCGCGATGATAGGCCCGGAGAATCTTTGGTCAGAATCTGTCGCGGTACTGTGAGTAACTTTTGTTTGAGATTTGCGAGGTCAGGTTTTCTATTCGCAGAAAGCCGAATTGACCGCGCGGATAGTTCTAAATTGCCAAGCGCCTGGCTCATTCCCTAAACGGAGCGAGCGGCTTGCCAGCTTTAAGCTTTCGAAGAATTGGTTTGAACAAAAGGCGTTCTTGAATATAGTTCTGCGATCCTAGCGCGGTTTTGCTCAGTATCGGATACCACATGAGCCCCGGACAGCATTGCAATATTATGCTGCCCCAGAGAGATTTCAATCGAACTGAGATAGAACTTGCGTAGGCTCTCAAATGGCGAATGGCCCTTGAGCATTTCAAGCTCGTATGTCCTTTTCAATACCGCATATAGCCGATGCCTGAACGTACGGTCCCAAGGAGACCTGCTTTCCTTATCATTCTGTATAACGCAAAATTCTCGCCTATACATGAGAATTTGCATTTGGTCATATATTGACTCACCTATTGCAGCAAGATAAAGCTCGCCAGCATTGTTTCTCGCGGGAAAGACATAGACACCATTGGCTTCCTTGGTAAATGAGGCCCAGCGTAGGTCCTTAGCACCAGAGATGTGCAATCCAGAATATACACAGAGCGCACAAAGCCTCCATAGACTGCCGTTGTCTGAGAGGATGGTTCGCTCGACTAATCGTAGCAGCTTGGTTACTTCTTCAGCGCTGTAGCCATTGATGTGTCGATGCTTGGACCGCAACAACCTTGCGAGAGACTTGTATTCAGCGGACTTTGTTACTTCAAATCCATATGCCTTGCAGGCAGCCTTTGCGCATTTGACAAGGAGCTCTGCAAGTGAAGGGTTCGTACCAGACTCAATCATGGAATGAAGCCTAGTCCATACATAGTCAAGGCCAGCACCCGTATCAATAAGGGAAATGCCCAGCTTACGTACAGCCAGACCATAGTTGCCAACAGTGCTCGGAGAGTAGCCAGTAAAGGGGGCGACTGTATCAAGCCATCTATTCAAGTCAATGACAGGCATGTTTTCGCCAGGCTATAGAACGGGAGTGAATAGCTAAGAACCTTCCATGGAAACTGGCGCAAATACCGCCAGAAAATGGGAGTAAAAAATCGGCATATTATGTCAGTATATATTTACACCTCTTCGGAAAAGAAAGAGCACGAGGCACGTGTTTCTTTACCCGGAGATCTTTACTATATTGTAAAGAAACAATTTTCTTGCAGCTTTTTTGGCCGCTTTAATGTGCAGAAATGAGATAGAGTCTGCAGGCTTGGCTCAATCAGTCTTGTACGACCAGGTACGATCTTTACTATTTCATAATAGAGGTCGGACAGCAAGCTGCCATCTTCTAATTAGCAGAATCATAAAGACACTAACAATGAGCAAGGTCGAGACCATGGAGGGTATTGAATTGCTGGCCTCTAGATACCATGTGCTTGCAAAACTTTCTGCATACAGCTGAAACAACTGCTCCGGTACAAAGCCAGCGGCCGCAATTAATAGAACCGGCCAGCGTCTGTAACCTAGTAAAGATCCTAAAGTAGCAAATGAAGTGCCTGCAATTCCACCTGCCATTCGATAAAGTTCAAGATCGAATGGAGGACCTGAACAAATAGTGGCTCGAGCCTCTCCGGTAAAGATCACTTGTATCTTGGATTTGTATCCGGAAAGCTCGCAAACGGCTGCATGACCAAACCCATGGACGTAAGCAGTCCCGTAGTAAAATATAGTAAAGATCGCCAAAGCCGTACAAGTCAACCGGCGGCCCTGTTTTGATGTTAATATGCCAAAAACGATCTTTACTATTTGCGATTCAAAAAGGAGGAACGCTGTCCCGACATGCTCTGAGACTCCTAACCCTCTGGCTCAGTCGCTTCCTGACGTATAGACTCTACAAGCTGAGGATGGTAGCCTGGGCCCTTTGGATCGAGACTATCCCACAAAGTCGTTAACTGCCCAGCCACGATTTTGCTTGCAAGGACTTCATCATTACGGACTAGCCGCATCAATGCATTGTATCCACTTCGACTGACAACGAGCTTCAGGTCCATGGTCATAGCATCCGTGGGTGGCTCTCCAATTACCCAGCCTTGGCTTGATATGCTGCTCAATCGACTCTACCTCCTACTGGAGCAGGTTTTCTCTCTTTCATTAACTTGCCACATAGAACAAACAGGTACGGCAACATTCCAATGAGCATTACCCAGGCCAGGATCTGAGCTCCGAGTGGCGTTACTTTCAATGGCCCGTACGAGTCCTCCAAGATTACTGCGCTGCCAAATGCTGCAAGCGTTAGCATGACGACCGTCGCTTGAATCGCTGCCTTTCTTGTTTCCGGTCCAACGTATGGTTTTGCTTTTTTTGTTTGAACAAAGTTGTTCATTTAATCGTGCAACATACCCACTCAGCTATAGCTTTTGCTAAAAAGAGCTGCTAAGCAAAAGCTAAGTTCTACCCACTTACCCAGAATATGCTGTTGACCTTATCCAATGAATTTAAAATGCAGTAACAAAGAATGCAACCATGAATGGGACTACCGTGGCAGTTCAAAGTTTTACGCATCTTGCCCGATTTGCCACTACAAGGTTAGAGTACCAAAAAAAACCGAGAAGAATTAGCGACGAGCGATAATGGCGCTGGATTCCGAAAAACATCATCACGAGAGCTGCAGGTCTTGCGGCTCTGACGAGATCGTCTTTAACATTCGAGTCATTAAAGGCAAGCAGGTACAGATAAGGCTGTGCAATGCCTGCGGTGCACTGGATAGGCTCTGATTACATTTCTAATCAATTAGTATCAAAGATAATCAATTAGCCCTTTTTTTATTCCATTTTTGCATTTCGTCCATGTAAATTGCTTCATGACCTGGCTTCGTTATTACGGGAAAGAGCGCTCTCAAATGGTCTTGAAATGCTATGAGCTTTGATTCAATCCTACTACGCATATTTGTCAGTTCATCCGGGGTTGGCTCAACGGTTGTATCGCTTTTGTCAGGAAGGTAGCAAATTTGCGGGTGCATTTGACCGAGGCCTACTGAGTTTGTCAAATTTCGTTGCTCTATGAAAAGAAGGGTAAAGTAACCAAGTTCGGCTGAGTCTTCCATTGACATTATTGTATACCATGCAGTCTTGAAGAATGCTAGACCAAACGGCGCACCTGTACCTATCGACTCGTTGAAGTCTATCGGAATAAATTCTCCGTCAGGATAAACCCGTGTCACTAGTGACTTGGCAGCCGGATTTGCCTGACCTACAATCAACTCGAATCCTTCTTTGTCTCTCGGGAACCTATTACTCGATTCTTGAACCAGCTTAGATATTAGCATCAATACACTCTCTGAGCGATTATTGCCTGCCAGCTGCGCGCTTTGCCTGTCCATTTCTAACTTCAGCCTAGTTTTGAAGACCTCAAACGCGCCTCTATTTCCAGCATAGCCAATTATCATGCCCCTTTCTGGCTCATAGATCTTGTCTAAGAAGTAAAACTGTCCAGAGTTTTGGTCAATGACTTTTCTATCGGCTACAAGGACAATTCCATCAAGTGCACGCACGCCAAGAATATACGTCAATTTGAATTGCTAGAATAGCCCGTCGAATATATCCATGATCTAAAGCCTCAGTCAATTCCGATGTTCGAGTAGAACCTTTCAGCGCCCTAGAGAGTAGGATAATAAACCGACTATCAGGCGCGGTTTGAGAGGTAGTACATGAGTGCCGATACGCCGGGCATTCCAAGCACTGCCACCTGAGTCACTGTGAGAAATGACTGCGGGAATGCCATCTTTTCCTCCATCTGCACGAGTATTCCTCCGCTAATTATGCCAAAGAACTGAGATGCTCCCACCAAGGGGTCACCATACACGAATAGGGGGTTGAAGCCTCCATAGTTTCCGCCTGATAGGTTGGCAGTTGTCTGGTTGTACTGGTTGCGGTAGAATTGCATGTCGAGGCTTCTCTCCAAGAGACCGTTATTGTTGGCGTTCAGGATACCGGCGTTCTGAAACTCTGTACCCAGGAAATACATGCCTCCGCTTATGCATAGGATGAACAGATAGACGCCTAGCAGCGAGTGAGCAAGCCACTGCAATTAGGCAGCCTCCGAAGGCATACAAGCTCGTTTGGCGCTTTGTAGGTTTTAAAGGTGAATTAATCGGTCGAGGCTAGAGGAATAATGCGTGAATTTCAGGCGCTTGCAGCTCTGACACCGCATCGTCAACTGCCTTTTGCACCCAAAAGGACAAATTGATTTCAGAGATAATCTTGGTGCAAATTTCCTTTCTTTCCATGTATTCGATTGCAAATGCAGGTCCAAGGGAATGTACGCCTGCAAAGTCCAGTACAATCTGGCCTGCCCTTGCTTCCTCAATCATCCTGCAAAGAGCTGCGGCCTCTTCCGCAGTAGTCGGCCGCTCGCCAACAACTGCAGAAACCTGAATTGTTTGTTTCATTACTTTATGATTTCAAGTCCTGCGCAAGACTGCTATTTGAGTATTTGAGCTCAATTACATATTACCGGATTGTCTATTTGGGGTGTCCAGATTTCCCGGTGAATTTTACTAAGTTTCAGATGGTACCCCGAGCTTTGATTCGACGAACTTCCTAATTTTGTTCTTGATTTCGTCTCCCTTTGGAGCAAAGACATAGAACTTGTTGATTGTCGATTCGCTCGTTTTGATGGGGGAGAACTCATCCAGTGTCCTTGGTACTCCCTTCCAAAGCATCAGTATCTCATTTTCATACAAATTGATCGGAATCTCAGCGCGGTAGACAATCACTTCATGTTTCTGTAGGCCCACATTATCCGCAATCTGCTGTGACAATTCTTTGAATTGAGGATCATTCATTTTCATTATCCGGTCACGAGTCTGTGCGTTTAGTATCTCTTTATCGGGTAAGAAATCATGAACGCGTTTGTATAATTGTCTTTTGAGTATGTTTTTCAAAATTGATGCGGATTTGCTATTTGGTCCTTTTTGCAGAATTTCATCATAAATGCGTCTATCGTCCAAACCAGTATAATATTCCAAGAAATTATCGTTCTTTAATTCATCGTCAAGGTTTACCGTCAGGAGCACCTTGTCAATTATGGCCTCCTCACCGAAGGCTAAATCTAATGCCTTGAGGAACATCTGATCAGCAACTATACGGGCATGATGTTTGTACACTTGTGCATGCATAAGATATCTGCCAAGACGGTAATTCTCGATGGCGTCTTTTCCTTTTGATTTAATACATAGCCGCTTTTCGCGTTCATCCGGCGTGCTTGTCAAAGTATGGATGATCCTTGCTAGGTCAAATTGGCCATACGCAACACCGATGTGGAAAGAGTCTCGCCTCAGATAATCCAGTTTGTCTACGTCCAGTGCACTTGATACAACATCAGATGCGAGAGTACTAATCCCCGGTTTTTTCCAACTATCAATTTCCCGATGTCTGAGTAACGCCGAGATATATTCTCCCTTGTCACCTAAGATATCCCTGAGCTCCTTATTTTGTCGAATAATGAGCGTAGATATCCAGTCGTGCTCCACCTTTCGCTTGTTAATAGTTGAAAGTACTTCCTCAAAGAGATGTGAGTAAGGACCATGACCAACGTCGTGAAGCAAAGCCGTAAGCCTTACTACTTCTCTGATTTCGTTAGGAAACTCTAACTGTCTTGATACTAAGTCAGCTAAATGCGTCGCACCTAAAGAATGTTCAAATCTTGTGTGAATCGCAGAGGGATATACTACGAACGCATGTGAAAGCTGCTTTATGTTAAGGAGTCTTCTGAAGACTGGAGTATCAATTATTTGAATCTCTGTCTTGGTTAGATCAACGAAACCATAAAGCGGGTCTCGAATAGATTTGTATCTGAAGTAATCCGAATTGTATTCAGACAAGTGCCAGCTTCTGCAACAATTGTTTGCCTACTTCTACATCGTGAGGACTAATATCCCAACCTAGCAGCTTCGCTTTTTCAACAGCATTTTCTAGTTCTTCTCTTCTTTGTACTTTGGGCAAGTCCTCAAGAGTAAAATATACTTTTGAAGCGTAAGAAAGAGGAGTAGGTCTCAACTCGCAAAATTCTTTACAAATTTTAACGATCCCGCTAATTCTCTTACTGGCCACCGCATGTTTCTTCTTAACTGGCTTTACGATCTTTTTTCCGTCGGCGGTTAAATTGTAGACGTAACTCTCAAATTGAGATGCGGGAACACGATTCTCACTTACAAAAGAGTATGAAACCAACTTTTCCAGAGCCATGCTGACTCCTGGGCTGAATGGACCGTAGTAATGCGGCTTATACGAAGGAATGTCAAGTTCTGGCATAATGCTCTTCGATAGGTATACTAACTTCTGAATTGCTGTCCTGCCCGAAATTTGGCCACCATTAGCATCTAGAATAAGCTCAATGGTATCGAATACGTCCAAAGGATTGGAATTCATGAATGGTCACTTGTAAATAAACTAGCTCAACTTGTCCTATTTGACAAACTGTATCTTGACTGTGAACAATCTGATGGTATAAGCTTCCATTTTATTATGAGTATCATTTGCACTCCCTTGGGATTAGTTGCTCTTTAATAATGTTGGAACACCTAAGGCAGAGGGAGGGGTAGTCAGCCCCCGAGGTGAGTTTGAGATACACGAAATTCCAATGTTTACTGTCATCGTCTTTCTTGCCCCATCGTCCGTGCCTTTTCTCGCGCTAGCCTTTCAGCCTCAGTGATCGACTTAGTGTCTTTGCCTAGCGGTGAATCAAAGGGCTGATCTGCCTCAAGTTCTTCCGCCGAGACCTCTCCAAGGCCAATCAAATCGCTGATGGCCCTGTTCTTGGCCCGCGTGTGAGCAATTGCCAGGATATCATGTTCTGGTTTTGAAAACTTGCGCTCGGTAGTCGAGCATGTCCCTATGCCCACGGCGGACCTGCCGCTTTTGACATGAAAAGCCTCAGCCTCTACCCTCCAAAGAAAGCCGCCATCTGGAAGCTGCTCTCTTTCTTTGCTGATTATCCGGTCACTGATTGCAAAAGCACTCTGCAGCTTGCGCCATCCTGACCGTTTGACATAGGACTTGCCTTGAATATCTTGAATGTCTGACTTGTCCAAGATGCTCTTCTTGAGCTCTTGGATGGTCTTCCAGTGGTCCCTGAGGGCCTGGATGTCTGCAGCTGGCGTTATTAGCGTCATTTCAGACTTGGATATTTCGTGTACCTGCTCGATTGCCGTCGAGTCTTCCTTTTCACTCAATTCTTTCTATTCTCCTATTTCTTGGCAGATTGGTTTGAATCCAGCCGCGCCACGGGGAGGCTCTGCCATGCGGCCATAGTACATGAATGCTAAACGCCATAGCCCAATTTTTGAAGCTCCGCGGTGATTGGATAGTTCGCGTGCGATCTAATGCTATGATTGATGATAAATTCAGTTGCGGAATACCTGGCTAGGCACTTTGGATAGGGACATAAAATCAGCCCGTCTTTGATTTCCTGCGCGGCTTCAGGAGTCTTTTCTGGCTCAAAAGTATTCGATTGGGTCGAAATCGAATATTTTTCGGGCTCTGTTTGGCTAACGGGGCTCATTTTGGGCTCAGTTGGATATTCGTCGGAGGGTGGCACTAAAATCAATTCGAAATATTTGTCTGGCTCAGGGTAGTACGTCTGTGCTATGTCTTCAGCCGTCTTTTCGTCTCCATTTTCATTTTCAAATCGAAAAACCTTATTGTCCGACGAATATTTCGAAAGACCCTGAATTTTAGAAGTTATGTATTGTTTATTCGGAAAAGCGTCAGACCTAGACACTGGTATCCGGAAGTCTTGTGAAAAATTATTCGATTGGGTCAAATCGAACAATTTTCTTTGTTTTACTGCCAAAACAGGGTAGTAAATCTGGCGTCTGCCGTCGAGCTTGCTGTCGGCGCTGTCAATGTAAGCCTGATTGATTAGAGGTTTGACGTAATTTTCAAGAATCTGCTTGGTTGACATCTTCTTTTTCTGTATGGCATAAGTGACCTCTGCCAGTTCCTCTGTCGTAAGTGCAATCCTGCTTTCCACAGTCTTTTCATTGCTAGCAGGTTCGGTCTTGGCCTGAAAGCTCGGTATGAAAACCTCGTTGTACCATTCCAAGATATAGGGCCTGACGCCATTAGCATACTCCATCAGGAACATTGCTTCCTTCAGGTCATCGAATGTGGCAATCGGAATCTTTTGGAGTATTAGTTCACCCTCTTTTCTGCAAACTATGCGAGGACGCTTGTGAAAATTGATTATTGGGAGAAGTGATAGGAAAGTGAAAAATCGGTTTGCAATGGTCATGTCAAACGCTTTCTGAGTTGGTAACGCTTCTGAAATTGGGTCATTGAAAGGTATCAAGATGTTCTGCTTACCAGGATTGTACTTCGCAGCTACATCCGCGATCTGATCCTTTAATGCTAAAATAAGATCCTGTGCCAGCTTCTTTTCTGAATCGCTGACTACCTCTGCTTGATATACAAAATCTGGCATGCCGAATTTGATAGATGTAAGTTCGATTGCAGCCTTGTACTTGTCTGCAGTCATCTTTGGGTTCGCTACAATAAAGCGCCTTTGCAGCTCGGGAAATCGCTGGTAATGGCTATAGTCTATCGCCTGAGCAAATATGACAGCAGGCCAGCCTCTCAGGACGTTCTTCTTTGTCTTGATACCGTTGTGGGTGTCGACGTAGATGTACTCGCTCTCAAACTTGTCGTGAGATAGCAGAGGCATAATTGCTTCAAATAACCGCGGGTTTGGCGTGTCGAGAAAAATCAGAATCTTGTGCTGCAGGTCGATTAGTTTCCGAGCGTCTTTTAGCAGTTCTCGTTTTTGCTGCTTTCTTTCAGTTACAGTACTTCGAATAGTGCTCCGCAAGTCAGCAGCGGTTGCGTGGGATAGTTGATTTTCAAGGTCGTCTATTTCTTCATCTAGTTTTAGAATACGGTCCTCGATTGGCTCATACTCGTCATTTTCATTCTTGATTACAAGCGTACCTGTGTCATGTACAAGGGCTTTTTCAGTCATGCCCTGCACGATGATAACGTCGCTTTCGGGAAATTTTTCATAGACCTTGCTTAAAGTATGACTTTTGCCCTCTTCGGATGGGCTGTTTATCGCCAAATTGATTGGATTATTCGTATATGCGCTGAGCATCGCATAGAGCACTTGCTTGACTAGTCGATCTTCTTGTCTGGCTTCTCGCAGAATGATGTCGATGCAATATTGGAGGGCATCTGGAAGTGTTCGTACGTCAACGATCAAGCGATCGCTCTCCTCCCTTCAATGAGTAAGCCCTCAGCAGCGTACCTGAGCACTGAGTCTTCGATCTGCAACATTTGTTTAAGCCTCCGAGTGATCTACAAAATCCGTTGACGAGCGGCGTTTTGGCCGGAGGGGATAAGAAGCTGAGGTAGATTCTTCATGGGTATTGACACCTTTAGCATCAAAATATTGATGTCTAAGCAGTGCATGCACCTCTCCGTGCGACCTGCGTTTGAAAAGAGCGCCAATTTTCAGTTGAAAGGCCGCCGGGTTTTCCTGCAGCTTTGCCAAATAATCTGCATAAGGCCGACAAACGCAGCAAGGACCGGATCGGAACTTCAAATTTTGACTCCTCCGTAAAAACAGCGAATGTTGAAAGAATAGTTCTTAATCGTAAGCGTTAAAGCTGATTTCGGTATATTCAAGGTCGAAGGTCACTCCAAAACCCAAGATGATCTTCGTACCACAATGATGCGAAGCGGCGGGAACCGCTTCTCTCTTTTTTGCCAGTCAACTTCTCAGCTCCTTGAGTTCAAGTTCTAAAAGTTCCGAAAATACAGGAATCTTGGCCGCTGCCTCTGAATGACCGATTCTGTCCGGTTGCGAAAGAAGCAGCTCACGAAGATGCGAACTTGGTGGGAGTGTTCTCTGGGCCAGTCCTTTCAGGGCTACAAGACTCACCGATCCGGACATTTTATACACCTTCGGCTACAACGAGTTTTACCGCGGTCCTGCACATCGGACAGCTGACATACACGTTGGACTTGGAGCGTGTGGTCCAACAGTAGCCGCATGGGCACTTGACAGAGCGCGGTTGTGGATTTTGCGAAAATGTGGGCATATAATTAAAAGTAAAAGTTACGCTACGTAGCTATAAAGATCCGGAGTCTGACGGTCTGACGGTTTAAGCACAAATTTTATGAATCGCTTTTCAGCGCCAAAATTTTACAACTCTGAGATCATCCAAATGCGGCGAGCGAATAGTTGCGCAAGCTCCATAAGTCTGATTTGCATACTTAGTGCTACGATAATACCGCAATAATCCATTTTTCTTACCGTCAAATTGCGCTATATATGGACTAAACAGACGCTAGCGCATGTAAATCCCGCCCAGTCCATAATGCTGTGGGATTCAATACGCATTCGCCGTCGCGGGAGCTGAGGGCTAGAAAGGATGCCAATGACGCTTCAGACGGTTGCCCTTAGGTTCATCAATTTCCAAACTAGGGAAATGTCTCCGTTGTCACCGAGTTTATGGGACGCATGGAGCGTGCAGGCGGCGGAGAGCACCATATCAAATACGCGCTCTCGCAATTATTTATTGCCCGCGCCTCAAAGCTGCACACTTCGACGTATCCAATAAATCGCAAATCACCGACCTTCTTGATAACCACACATTCACGTTTGCATTTGGCGATGACACATATCTGCAGCCCCTGTGAATCGAGTCAGCAAGCTAGACTCGTTGTTAGAAGGGCGGCCCAGCAGCTCGCCAAAGCAGGGGATGGGAGAGATACGCGGGAACTGACCGCTGTCTGTAACAATATTGACTGAGAATAAAAAAAGATAAGGTCAGGAAAAGATGCTGACGGCGCCGCCCCACGACAGGATGTAGCCCTGAATGTTGCAACCACCTATCCTTCCCTCTGGGGTAATCGCAAACACGTGCTGGCCGTTTGACACTCCTGAAATCGTTGTCTCGTTGGTCTGTATTGGAAGTGCGGGAGATCTCGTTGCATAGCCGAGCCAGTCGGAGACGTATACCTGGTGGCCGTCTATGTAGGTATGCACCCTTACGTCGCTGCAGTGTGAATCGCCCGGAGTAAGAACATCACTATCAGGTACATAGTACTGAAATGCAAAGTGGTTGTTGGTAACATTGACTGGAATGTCCACTCTGTTGTTCTGATTGAACTCTCCTCCGGCCAGACTTCCGCCGGACTTGGAAAAGACCTGAATTGACTGCACGCCATCGGAAATCCTGGTGCTATAATCTGCAAATGCAGCAACCACCTGGGACCTTGTCAGCCCCGGACTCAAAGTAACAATGATTGCGTTAGATACTCCTGTTGCTGCGCTCGCCTGCTTGAATGCTGCGCTTGATATGACAGGTGTGACTAGCAGCGTTGCCACTACTGCAAAGCATGCAAGGCCGCTAAGTGTTGCGAACTTGAGAGGCGCCTTCATCGGAGTTTCTAGAGAGTTCTTCCATATTTATGGCTTAATGCGGTGTAAAGGGACTAATCCGCTTATCTAGCCCGGGACCCAAAATTGCTTTATAAAGTATGTCAAACGCGCTGCATGCATTGTAGAATAACAAGCATTTGCTTGCCCTGAAGGCACTCGAATGTTAGACTATCTCGTCGGAGCCACAGGCGCGCAATATTCGATATGGGGTTCTCGCTCGGTCAGTTTCCGCAGCTTATCGTATAGGCTCGCTAACGACTTGACAGCAGAGGCGAAAAATGGAAAAAGGAAAAAGAGGGCTTTTTACTTGCTCAGAACGGTTGTTTGCTGTACCGATGTGACCTGATCAACAGTGTGGATTTGCACCGGGTATGAGACTCCAAGATCCGTCATTGACAGGTTTCCGGCATTCTTGACGTAGACGATTGTCGCCTGTCCCTGTGCCAGCGAAATTGTGCCCGGGGTCATTGCATAGTTTGTTCCGTCTGCGAGCTTGACGCCTGTTGCTGGGTTGTACTGGGTCGTGAGGTCTGTGTTTATGTTCTGTTGTGTTGCGCATGCCGCGGGATTGCTGCAGGAGTACCAGGTTGACGGTGCTGTCTGCATTCCCCTCACGGAAACAGAGTCGACGACCATCATTCTGCCACCTATATTCTGAAGTGCAAAAGCGGTCACAGAGCTGCCGTTGGCGTTAACCCATGCATGGGTGTTAGTCACTTTGATCCCTTGAACCTGTGCGCTGCTCTGGAACATTGACCCTCCAAGCGTCACAACTCCTGCAACCAGAACCACTGAAGCTATCAAAATAATCAGTGTCGTTATGACGTTTCCAATTCCTTTTCTTTTTTTGGCAAACGCTGAAGCCATATCACTGGTTACAGGACATGAAGATAACTGGAAAGTGCGCATACATTGCCTCGAAGGCGGAAAATTTAACCAAAATTCAGGTGGCAACCGGAAAGATTACGCAGAAGGGGCCCTTTGCGCAGCCGAATGGTATAGTCAGGCCTAAATTGAGTGATTCTCTGCCGGTCGAAGCGCGCAGGACTCAGGTTCCGCTCTTGGTGTCATCACACGGATTCTGCCGTGGTCTTCCGGTCGAGCCTTTTCATTCTGCTGGTATAGATCAGTATCCCGGCTGTAATGGCGATGTATGCGACCTGGAATATCTCGTCGTATATCCCGAACGAGGCCGGGGCGCCTCTGCCAGTGATCGGGTTTTCAGGAATCCTCGTGACGATCCACAGCGCAATGAGGGCTGCAGTTCCGGCGATGCCTGCAAAATACCATGGCCTGCCCCACCTTCTTGCCATTGGAACCCCCCAGAAAATCTGGAGTACGCCAGCGACGATAAAGAATATCCATGTCATGCTGAGAACGCCGGTAGGCTGTCGTACGCGCTCCTGCGGTTGTTGCGCGGCACTGCTGGTGGCATTGCCAGTCGCAGCTGCGCCTACTCCGCCTGCTAATTGACCGGCGGGCGTCTGGAACGAGTGCATCGCCTGACTGATGCCCATGTTAAGATGGAGAATTCCGGGGATTACCGTGGTAGCCGCAGCTATGTAGAAGAGAATCGCAATTCTTGAGACTCCGGCCATCGAGATCGGACGCGCTCCGTTAGTATGTTCCGGAATAAAAAGCATATAAAGAATTGCTCTCCGTTGCTGATCTGAAATCTAATCATCATTGGGGATGTCGTACCACAAGCATCCGTCCTTAGCAAGTTACTTGCATGTATCCCATATCGGATAATCTATCCGCTTACTCTTCGGTTGTTGATTTTTTTTAAGCTGTGCCGCATAATCGATGAACGATTGGCATAAGTATCCATCCTTGTGCCTTCAGTCCGTATGGCTCCAGGTACGAACGATGCCAGCGGCGCAAAGGAAGGCCGTGGCAAGAAACCGAATAACGGCAAGAATGGCAATACAATCAAGATTGTCGCCGGAGCTGCAGGTGGCGCAGCGGTGTGCGCCGCGCTGATTGTGCTTTTCGTTGCTCCAGGTCTTTTGATTTCCCCGGGCAGCAATGAAAACAGCGCGTCGAATCCCGCAAGCGTCCATTTGAACGCAAGCACGGTCGGCGGCTCAAAGGCAGTAACAACGAATACGACTTTCAATTATGTGCCAGTTACGACTCCGAAAAATACCAGTTCTCAACAGCCTTCGGCAAACTACGTCAACAATAAGCCTCCTGTAATTAACCAGCAACCGCCTGTTTCAAACAACCCAAGCGCTGAACAAAACACCACGCAGCCAGTGACAGTTAGTCCGCCACCCCAGTATGTTTCAGCGAGCGACCAAGGTGTCGTCTCGCCGCCCAGCAGCACAGGCAATGTCGTAGGCGGCGGTGGAGGCGGGGGTGGTGGCGGCGGAGGTGGAGGTGGAGGCGGTGGCAGCAGCGGAGTGTATTCCGTTCCGCCACCTATCGCAGTGAACGATAATGTTGCCACGAAGGAGAATCAGGCTGTCCCCGTAAATGTAATGGCTAACGATAAGGGGGGTCTGGGCGTTTCCAGCGTTGGAACGCCGGCACACGGCTCTGCGTCCCTTAATCCGAAGACTTACATCGTTACCTACACTCCCGCACCCGGCTACATCGGATCTGACTCGTTTACCTACGTCCTGACCAACGGGGTGACCACTTCAACGGCGACAGTCTTTGTGACCATCACTGGCAATGGCCCTGTGGCCCAGGCCCAATCAATCAGCGTCAATCAGAACAGCACGGCAGCAATCACTCTCCAAGCGGTTGATGATGGCGGAAACACTGTGACGTACTCTATTGTCTCAAACCCGTCGCATGGAACCATAACCGGCTTTGACTCTGCTACGGGCAAACTCAATTACACTGCAAGCGCGAAATACCATGGTGCCGATTCATTCCAGTTCAAAGCCTACAACGGCCAGGTCTACGGCGATCTTGCCACGATTTCGATAACCGTCAAGGACATATCAACACCGGTGGGCATTGCCCAGTCGGTCGAAACAAATGGAAACACCTCGAAGGCCATTACTCTCAACGCAACAGACTGGGATGGCGACAGCCTTACGTACTCCATAACGCATCCACCTCAGAACGGTACAGTCAAACTCGTAGGCAGTACGGCGACATATGCTCCAGTAGCCTCATTCGTCGGTGTTGACAGCTTTAACTTCACCGCCTCCGATGGCACGCACACCAGCCAAAATACCACCGTAACCATAACAGTCAAGGACACCCCGACCGCGACCCCAACATCTGCAAATACGCCTCAGAACAGGACCGTAATCATACCACTCAGCGGAAGCGACCCTGACAAAGAGCCCGTCACCAAGTTCTATATCGCGACTAATCCTGCCCATGGCGTGGTCTCTATAAGCGGCTCCAACGCAAGCTACGCGCCGTCCACGTATTTCCATGGAACAGACGTGTTCTCGTATCTCGCAAGCGACGGCTCTCACAATAGCACTGCAGCGAACGTCACGGTAACGGTGACTGAGACTATCGCCCCAGTAGCTCACGACTCATCCGTAATAGCAGTCGTTGGAAGGCCAAACCCGATCAATCTGACCGCAACCGAGCCGGATGGTGACAACCTCGCATACTCGATTGTAAAGCAGCCAGTTCATGCAATCCTTGTAAACTTTACAGGCAATCATCTGCTGTACAGGCCAACAAACAACAGCTACTTTGGCAACGATAGCTTTACCTTCAGGGCAAACGACGGTGTGCTTGATAGCAATAATGCAACGGTGAATGTCAGCATCATTACGCTGCCTCCTGCCGTCGTCAATCTCAACCTCACAACAACCGAGAACACATCCGCAAACGTTACCCTGGTGGTACACGATCCTCGCAACCTAACGAACACCTTCTCTATCGTTACGCCCCCAACTCACGGCTCTCTGTCTGCCGTCCAGGGTGACAACGTGACGTACATTCCAAACCTCAACTTCCATGGAAACGACACCTTCACCTACAAGGCAAACAACGGAATTATTGACAGCAACACCGCGACAGTCACGGTAACCGTGCGGGATACAACAATACCCGTAGGGCTTGCACAGACAGTCGGCCTCGCCAGAAACACAGCACTGACCATGAAGCTCAACGCCACGGACGCAGACTTGGATCACCTGAAATACATCATAGTGCAAAATCCCGCAAGAGGCAACGTTACAAACTTTAATGCATCGACCGGTCAGCTGACCTACACTCCACTATCGAACTTTAGCGGCATCGATGCTATCCGATTCGTTGCAAACGATGGGACATCGAACAGCACACTCACAATAGTCCGTGTAGTTGTCGAAAGGCCGCCTATCGCGCAGAGCCAAACAAACGATACAGCGCCGGTAAACAGCACAGGCGTCCAGTACACCCTAGCAGCAACTGATCTGTGGCCGCCGTTCCTGACCTACTCGATCGTCAGCCAACCACTGCACGGCACCGTAACACTTGCCGGCAGTGTCGCGACCTACATCCCGAATCCTGGCTACAGCGGACCGGATAGCTTCACCTTCATGGCGAACAACCGCTTCTTTAACAGCAATGTCGCTACGGTCTCAATAACGGTGTCGTGAAGCTGAAGCAGCGCAGTAAGCGGTGACGACTGCAACCGGGAGAGATTCTCCCTTCCTCTTTTTGCTTTTCAAAAGTCTTTTAAACTGACAGGGACAGGTTTTGGATACTATTTTACACAAGCTTTTTTAAGTTTCGGCAAAAAAGCACGCTATTGGACAACCTGATAAGTGTCTCGATTACTGGAGGTATTGTATCAGCTGTCCTGTTCATACTCGTTCTTCTATTTATCCCGCAGGGCAACCTGCCGCCCATTCCTCCGCCTTCTGTTAATCACACAGGCACAGGACCCTCAAATCCCACTCAAATCATATCGGTGCCTCCAACTACCAATACAACTGGTCCAAGCCCCGGAAGCGGCAGCGCCGAGTACTTTTACATGGTTCAGCCGAATATCTCAAAAACCATTCCCCCTCCTCCAAACTTTCCGGTTATCACGCCGGTTCTCCCGGGCTCTGGCAGCACGACGAACGTTACGAGGGGATCGACCGGCTCAAACCACACGGGCGGTTCGGGGGGTGGCGGGGCAGTCGTTTTGCCCGGTGGTGGCGGGGGTGGGGGTTCCGGCGGCGGGCGGCCACCCGCAAATTCCCCTCCGATTGCGCAGAACGACTTTGCAACTACGCCCGAGGATACCCCAGTCACCATCCCAGTTCTTGCAAACGATCACGATCCAGACGGGGACGGACTCGGGATAGCGTCAGTCGGAAGTCCTGCACATGGGACATCAAAACTTAACCTAAAGACAAACACAGTCACCTACACTCCAGACTCTGCCTTTGTCGGCATAGACACCTTTAATTACACAATTGCTGACGGTCACGCTAATTCCGCTACTTCTCTCGTGACCGTCACAGTTGTCGGCACTCGTCCCGTATCGCCCATCGCTATGGGCCAGACAATCACAATCTCCGAAAACCAGCGAGTCAACATCACGATGCAAGCTGCAGATGCCGACGGAAACCGGCTCACCTTTGAAATCGTCACAAATTCGTCTCACGGGGTGCTTATGGGTCTGAATTCGACGTCGGGAGCCGTTGTGTACTCGCCGGCAGCCTGGTTCCACGGCAACGACTCGTTCAAGTTCAGGGCCCTTGACGGCAGCGTCGAGAGTAACACGGCGACTGTGAGTATTATCGTGCGCGATACCTCCATACCCACCGCGTTCAACCAGTCGATAGCTGTCGCGCCCGGGGATGGTGCAAACATTGTACTGGTTGCTACCGATGCCGACCACGACAGTCTAGCTTACTCGATTGTTTCATCTCCAACCCGCGGCTCCATGACGCATCATGACGGCAACGTAGTTACTTACTCGCCCTTTGATAACGTCTCGTCAGGTTCCGACGTATTTACGTTCAAGGCAAATGACGGCACCTCTGACAGCAATATTGCAACGGTCTCGATAGACATTTCGCAGCCTCTTTTTGCCCACGACCAGAACGTGAGTACCGGAGAAAATCTTCCGCTGACTATCTCCCTCTTGGTGACCGGCACCGGCTCCGAAAGTGCAAACAACGTTACGATTGTTAGCATGCCGGTACACGGCAACTTGTCGGCTGTGCTCGGAAGAAATGTCACGTACACGCCAAATGAAAACTTCCACGGCTCAGACTCTTTTGTCTTCAAGGTGGGAAATGGTATTGTGGAAAGCAACGAGGCAACTGTCTACATAAGAGTAAATGACACGACTATCCCAATTGCGCAGCCGCTGTGGGTCAAAATGGCCGAGAATTCGACCACAAGTATTACCCTCAATGCGTCTGACGCAGACAACGACCCTCTAACCTACCGCCTGTTGCTGCAGCCTTCTCATGGGAACGTTTCCGGGTTTGACCGTGCGACAGGCAAACTGACCTATACTCCGCAGCCGGGCTTTTACGGAATCGACACGTTCAGTTTCGAGGCAAGTGACGGCTCGCACAACGGCACCGGCGCCCTTGTCACGATTCTCGTCAAGGCGCCCCCGAAGGCGCACAACCAGTGGCTGGTGGTAAACGAGAACTCTACTCTCCATATTGTCCTGAATGCAACGGATATGAACGGCTACCGGCTCGAGTACCAGATCGTTTCATTTCCGGCTCACGGCAACCTGACCGTCTTGTCACGCGATACAGTGAGGTACGTTCCAGAACCGGGCTATTTCGGGCTGGACAACTTTACGTTTGTTGCAAAGGACAGACTCGGAGAGAGCGACGTCGCGACTGTTCACATTACCGTAAAGAGATAGCGGCCCGGCCTTTCTTCCTCAGTGGGCCATGGCATCGGAGAGCCACGCGTAGTTCTGAGTCGGGCGGCCTGCTGAATCGGTCAGGTTGTATGTCGAGTCCAGGGGGTCATAACTCCACCTTATCCAGCCAGTGTCCTGCAATCTGAATGTCGAGACATAATTCAGCGTGCCGGACTGGCTTGACTGGCCCCACTCCCCTACCAATATCGGGCACTGCACTGACACGGCGAGCTGCGTGAGGTTTGAAAGGCTGGAAGGTGTCACCGCTTCGTAAATGTGGGGCGCAAAAACGACACCGGAGACGCCAGCCGGCTTCGTCTGGGGGTCATAGGTGGAGTCAATATATTGCGAGGTCAGCGCCGAGTTGTTTGAGTATTGGGGTTCGGCCTTGTCGAAGAAAATCTCCTTGGCCGATTCGGACCTGATCTTGCCCGCCAGATACGTTTGCATCTGGCCGAGCTTGGAATACTGAGCGTCAGTGTAGACGTACGGACTGCTCAGGATCTCATACCCTGAAACGCTCGTATAAGAGTTGACCCTCCCGATGATCGCCTGCATCATGTCTGCCTGCCTGTCCCATGCGCTTCTGCCGCCAACGCTAATCGTGTTGTTGTAATATGCGCTCCAGAAGGACGACGAGTCGGTATAGTTCTCCGTCAGACTGCGAGGAAATCCGCTCCCTCCGAACTTGTACGAAGTACCCGTCTGGTGGTTGTCGTAGATTACGCAGAGATTGTGCGTCTGCGCGGCCGCGGCGATGGATGCCAGGGAGTTGAGAACGCCGGTCGAATCTTTTTCGTATGCGTCCCAGTAGTACAGGACTTTGATGGTGTTGAAGCCCTTGGAGCTGATATCTGCCAGTCTGGAATCGACTGAAGGAGGAGCTGCGGGCAAGCTTGAGCCGGCACCTTGCCTCTGAGTCAGGGTCGCGTCGGTAAATTCCACCCCGCGCAGCTGATCAAGTGGTAGGGTCGAACAGTCGTAGATTGTGAAATTGAGAAGCTTTGTCCCGGCCGCGTTTCCCGCGTTGTCTATCGCGTAGTATGTGACAGCGTGTTTTCCTCCTGCAAGGCCTCGAAGGGAGATACTGGCGCTTGTTGCCTTTGCAAAGGTGTAGCTTGAGGCGCTGTCAGTTTTAAAGAAGATGCCCGAGTTTGAACTTGCCCCAACTCCGCTTCCACCTGATGGGTCGTTCGCGCTGATGGTCAGGTTGGCACCGGGCAAAAGCGATGTTCCATTTGACGCTGACGCATTAGCCTGTGGGGCAGAGTTGTCAAGGACAACCGTGGTACTGGCGACGGCTCCTGAATCGCCGCGGGAATCGACGCTGTAAAATTCGATGGTGTATGCTCCATCAGCTCCAGAAAGTCTGAAAACAGAGGATTTCACGAAGGCTGGCTTGGCCGCTCCGGTCGCATAAAACCTGTAATAGCTGCCGTTTATTCCAGAGGTGCTTGATGCTGAAAGGGTCAGGTTTGTTGAGGATCGAACAAAGATGTGATGCGTGTCGTTGTAAGACGGTTGACCGATCGTTATGCTGATAGCAGGTCCTGACGAGCCGCTAGGCTCCTTGACTATGACGATTTGCACAGCACTCGCCGAATTTCCCGAGGCGTCGGTGGCCCTCCAGGTGACCGTTGTGTTTCCTACGCGAAATCCGTCCGCTGGCGCGTCGTTGGTAACGGTCGGCGATGCGTCTACCAAGTCGGTGACCGCCGGGCGGGAAAGATTTACCCTGGTAAGCACGCCCGTAGAATTCGCGACTATCGCGTCAAGGTGCGGGAAGTGCGGTGGCGTCGTATCTTTGACAGTTACGTTGAACGAGGCTTCAACCACTCGCCCGGCCGAATTCTCGGTCGAGCAGTTGACCTTTGTGATGCCAAGTGGATACATTAGCCCCGAGTCGGGCACACAGATAACTTCCAGGTTGCCATCAGCCTGGTCGTAAGCAGAAATCCCTCCAAAATTTGCGATTGCACCTGATGAATTCATGGCTTCAAGCGTGAAGCTGTGTGGAATGAAAATGACGGGAACAGAGTCAGACTCATTGGTGTTGCCCTGTCCCGGGTTCTCATTTCCCGGAACCTGACCATTTTGGTTTGGCCCTGTCGAATTGTCATTATTCTCCGTCGGAATGTCGCCTGTCGAGTTGTCTTCGGTTAGGATTGGGAGCCCGCTGCTGTTGCCCGCAGGAGGGCTGCCTGCAGTAGCACTAACATTCTCGCCTTCGATGTCATGCGATGTCGCGTTTGAAGAGCCAGTATTAGAGCTAGGCGCACCGGAACTTTTGGTCGGTGAGCGAGGCATCACGAACACCGAGCGCACTGATTGCGACCCGCTAGCGTTGCCGGTCGCATTTGAGACCTGCTTGGGTGTTGTCTGGCTTGTCTTAGGCTCACTCTTGGGAGCCTTTTCAGGGCCGGTCTGACTTGCGTTTATGGTCACCGAAGGAAGTGTCCCCGCGGAACGGACATCCTTGGCGGGTTCTGTGCCCGAAGCGGTCGGCGATGTTTCTGCCAGGCTTCCTGAGGGCTTGAGAACCGAGATTGAATTTACCACAAGCGTACCCGCGCGCAAAGACAGATCGTTTAACACTGACAGAGTAGGAGGCAAAACCTGGGAGCCATTTGCTGGGGACGCTGACGGGTGGCTGCTCCTTAGAAGGATGGGAGTGGATGTTGCCCCGAGCACCGCTAGGGCCCCCAGCACAGCGATCAGTTTTATGCTAAGCATGATATTGACGCACCCGGATTGTCTGATTGCCTTTTGGCGCCACCTTGGCGCCGACAAAGCGAGCTTGCCTGTGGGAAATGCACCATCCAGTATCGGCAGGACAGGTTACTACCCAAGACACTCCTCGACAAAAAACTCACTAGCACGGGTAAAGCAAAGTGGGTGTGAGAACTCCCTACACATTCCGGCGCAGGGACGCGCAATTCAGTGAGACAGATATAATATCAGGGCGCCATCAAATCCATGGGGCTGTCCTTGGGCAAACAGCATGATTTATCCTCTGAAATTCCAAAGACTCAGATAGTAATCATAGCCGGGGGCAAGGCGAAGCGGCTTGGACTCGACATCCAAAAGTGCATGCTCGAGATATCGGGCCGCAGGCTAATCGACATCTGCATTGACAGCCTTGCTGCCCAAGGCTTTACGAATATTGCAGTGCTTGCAGGCCATAAATCGGAGGAAGTGGTTTCCCATGTGAGTTCCACTTACGGCGGTAGAATGCACATGTCTTTCAGCGTCGACCCGCCGAGCCCGGGAGGCTGGGGCAAGGGCAAGGCATTCAAGACCGCGCTTCAGGGAGGAGCGGTGGACCGCTCCATTAGAAGCATCGTCGTATTTCCAGACGACATTATCCTTGAGGAAGGCATCCACCTAAAGCTGCTGTCTCATCACCTCATGTCGTCTGAAAAGTTCGGCACGAATGCCTCCCTGGTCCTTGTTCCTGAAATTGCACTTGATTATGGCATAGCAGAGGTTGACAAGAACGACGTGGTCAGCTCATTTAGGGAAAAGCCGCTCGTGCCATATTCTGCTTCCGTTGGGATATACCTATTCGAGCCAGCCGTCTATGAGGCAATAGAAAGCTCGATAGACCTCCGAGATGAGTCGCCAGTGGACTTGGAATCGACGGTTTTGCCAATTCTTGTTCGGCGCCGGCAGTTGTCAGCGCTGTACATTGCTCGGGATAAGTGGCTGCCAGTCAACACGCTAAAAGAGTTTGAGAATGCTAAGAAGGTTTTGTCTTTGCGCCAGTAGGCCCTTGCAGCACCCTTTTCGAAGCCGCTTGACACCCAAATGCAAGAAATACTGACCTGCTTGTCTAGAAAAGCAGCGTTGGACTATCTTAAGACTACGATTTGCTGTCGAATTGGAAGCAGGAAAGAGAATGATCAAGATAATCGCTCTCATCGTGGGCGGCGTGTTCCTAATGTCGCTTGGGATCTACCTTCTTAGCGTGGCGAACCTGCCAGCCCTGATTCTCCCTCTGTTTAACATCAAGTTTCCCTATGTAAACTGGGGCCTGGTCGGCTTTGTCGTACTGGCCGGTAGCGCTGCATCCTTTGGGAGCGCTTTTGTTGCAGTCAGGGCGATAAGGTAACCTCCTCAAACAGTCCACCCAAAGCCCCGTCTGTAAAGACCTTACTTGCTGTAGTTTTCTTGTACACAATAGAAAAGATATTTTCAGTATTCCATCCATTTTTAATGACTTCGAACGAGTTCAACCGATCGAATCTGACTCCGGGCGCTGTGATGGAAGACGAAACCATCCGGGCAGCTATGGAGATGGCAAAACCTCAAGTCTACGTCATTGGTGCGGGCGGTGCGGGCAGCAACATTGTTTCGTGGATTAAGGACAAGGGACTTTCAGGTGGCAAGCTGATTTCCGTTAACACGGACGCGGCACACCTTGGGATCACAAAGGCGGACAGGCGTATTCTCATTGGAGCCAAACTGACACAGGGACGCGGCTGTGGCGGCTATCCTGAGAAAGGTATGAGCGCAACACGCGAGAGCCTCTCTGAAATCGCACGTGAGGTCCAAGGCGCCAACATCATATTTCTCTGCGCGGGTCTTGGCGGCGGCACAGGTACCGGGGCAATTCAGGTACTCTCTGAAGAACTAAAGAGACAGACCGGAGCCCTGATAATCGCAGTCGTTACTCTGCCATTCGCAGTGGAAAGATACCGATACGAGATGGCAAAGGACGCGCTGAACAACCTGCAGAGGTCATGCGATACAGTCGTCGCACTCGACAACAACAAATTGGCAAGAGTCGCAGGCAACCTGCCGCTTCAGCAGGCCCTCGGCGTGGCGAACGAACTTGTAGGCCAGTTTATCAAGGGAATTACCGAAACAATTACGACTGCCAGCCTCATCAACATCGACTTTGCAGACCTGACTGCAATCATGGAAGGACGCGGGCTTGCAGCAATCGGCGTCGGAATGAATGATGGCATGGACAGAATCGAACAGGCAACAAGAATGGCACTCGATTCGCAGCTTCTGGACATCAAGGACATGACCAAGGCTCACGGTGTCCTCGTGCATGTGACTGGTGGCGACGACGTCACTCTCGAAGAGGTCACTCGGGCAGGTGAGCTTGTCACGCGTAGCATGCCACACGAGGTGAGGATAATCTGGGGAGCAAGAGTAGACCCAGCAATGAGGGGCAGGGCAAGGGTAATGGTTGTCCTGACCGGCGTAGAAAGCAAGTTTGGCGAAATAACAAAGCAGCCCGAAAGCCAGGTTGCTCCGCCAGCCCAGCAAGGCCGCAAGTGGTGGGGTTAGAAAGGCCTGCCGCGTACTCGCGGCATCTCTTTTTTCCTTTTTAGACATTGCATTATTGCCATCGAGGGGCATTCTTCGAGGCGTGCCGTTTCCAGTCTTAAGAATGAATGTAGCGGGAAATACGTACAGCATTATTAAGATATGAAGGCGCTTTTTGGCTGTGAAACAGTGGTGCGCCTATCTATAGTCGCATATTTTGTAGGGTGTAGCGTTTTTGCAGTTGGGACCGCTGCGTTCTTCCTTGCAGTTATCGGACTGACGCCATAATATTAGGTTGGAAGACCAGAACGACGGGGTTCTAGCTTTCGCCAACCATCTTTGAAATCATTTTCAAAAAACATTCAGGGCAGAGAGCCATGCCGTTTAACTCTGCCAGCTTTACGGCCGACGCCCTGCAGACCTGACATGATTTCTTCACGTTTGGTTCAGTCACGTTGACCCCCCATCTGATTTATCCTCAAGTCTGTAGGATGCGATACAAGCGCCTGCTATGCGCTTTTCCTGCCTACGCAGCTGCGACTGATGTAGCACAACCTCTTCGGCTTGATTGGACGCATGTCTAGCTTTTCTTGGTCTTGCCCGGCATGGAACTCACAATCGACTCCAGCTCGTTGATTATGGATTCCACCGATGAAATCTCAGTCAGCGGCCTTACAGTTCTGCTTACGAGCGGCATCGAGGGCAATAGAAACAACGTCTGCTGGAGCTCCTCGTTTGACGCGACATCCAGTACCATAACTCCCCCGGGGGAGTCTGCATATGCAAACGCGAACTTTAGCTTTCCGGATTCCTTGAGGTCATTGTAGATGCTAAACGTCTGCTGGAGCATCTTCATCTGAGCGACAGCCATGTCCGGGGTTATGAATTCCAGTTTAACCGAGTCTGTTACCAAGTACAGCATGATAGATGGAATCCGGGAGGACATGCTTAAGGTTATCGCTGCGCGGGACGACGTCCGCCTGATTACATCGGTCGATGGTCTGGCATCAGGATTAAATTATCAGGTGGCAGGAACCTTAGCGATGCAGGCAACAAGCTCTCTGAGACGAGATCATGACCTGATAGAGAAGATGCTAAAGGCACTGGCCGTTACGGCAGACATGCTGTCAAAGAATCAATCCGTGCCAAAGCCGGTCCTGGATAATACTATTGACTTTATCACAAACTTTACAAACGTATGCCACCACGGAAAGGAGGAGCAGGTTCTTTTTCCCGCGCTTGTCAAAAACGGGATGCCCCGAGAAGGCGGGCCCATTGCCCGCATGATATTTGAGCACGAGATCACGAAAAGGCTAGCAGAGAACCTGCGCGCTTCATCCGCAAAATACGCCGATTCCGGAGATTCGAACCAGTTGATATCCGACTTGCGCGCATACATCGAGCATGTTTCTTCGCACCTTGCAAAGGAGAACCTAAGGTTGTTTGCGATGGCTGACATGATACTGGCGCCGGCGGCAGATAAAATAAATGAGGAACTGAACGCTAGCGAAGCAGAGAGCCTGGCCACCATGGGAAAGACAAGGGGAAGCTACGAGTCGGCGGTAGAGCAGAGCGGTAGTGACTCCAATGCAAGTCGGTAAGGCGCTGTGCTCGGTTCTAGATTTTCGCTAGGAGCCGACCTTGCGAATGGATCCCCGCATCGAAAAGTTGCTGAAAGACCTGCACCTAAAGTTTCTCAGGCAGAACCCTTACGATGAAGGCGACCTGCTGTATTACCGAATCAACTACCGGTTGGCTGACAGTCTCCAGTGTTCGCTCGCCCAAGCTGAAGATGCCCATCAGGAATATCACGCATCTAATCCGCGCCACGTGTCGGGGGGGTTCTGCGATTCCTGCAGCAGGCTAGTCAGGATTGTGCCGATTATTTACGGATACGACAAAAAAGACGCCGACATGCTGCAAAAAGCTCAGGCGGAAGGCCGGCTTATCCTCTGCGACATGGATCTAATTGTCGGAGGCGCCAGATTAGCGTTGTTTGGATGCGCCGTTTGCAAGAAACCACTGGACAAATACGGGACGGCCTGAACAAGAATTTTATGTTGTCCTGCTCGGAACAGTAGGTGCATCATGACCCACCATCCTGTCGACAGTATCGCGGCGCTTGCGATACTCGCCGGGGTCGTTGCCGGGTCATTTGCATACGTGGGCACGCAGCCGGTGGCATACATTGGCATTACCGTAACCGACGTTAATGCCGAGATCGCACAGCAGATGCGCCTTCCTTCTGACAAAGGGGTCCTCATAGTTCAGGTAGCTCCGTCAAGCCCTGCGGAAAAGGCGGGGCTGAAGGGGGGAGACAGAGTCGTCGTGATAAACGGCGAAGATCTAAAGATTGGGGGAGACGTTGTCACCGCGTCTGATGGCAAGCCGGTTTCGAGCGTCGACGAGCTTCAAAACCAGCTAAGTGACAAGAAAATCAACGACAGGGTTACCTTTACGGTCCAGAGGGGGCCAAACGAAACAAAGGACGTAACCTTCACCATAGAGGCACACGCTCGCCCATAGCCGGTCATCCGGTTCCAATTAATACTGCTCCTGTCATAGAATTTCCGTGGGAAAGATCAAGATCGCAACGCGCCTGCCGGGACCGAAGGCACGCAAGGTCATGGGCTTGATGAAGCGGAACTGCTACGACTCGACGTTTACTTATCCGCTCGTGGTTTCAAACGGCAAGGGCTCGGTCATAGTCGATGTGGATGGCAACAGGTATCTGGATTTTACCTCAAACATCGGGTCATGTCCCCTTGGTTATTCGCACCCCGCAATCCTTCAGGTCCTGTCCAGATACTCGAAGAACGGTGCCCACAAAATAGCAGGTCAGGATTTTTACTGCGAGGAGCACGCGGCGCTTTCTGCAGACCTGCTTTCAATCTTTCCCAAAGGTTTCAAGTCATTCTTTATCAACACCGGGGCGGAAGCTGTCGAGAACTCGATCAAGATTGCGTGGCGCAAGACTTCTTTCGAAACCCCATCCAGGCTGCCCGGCATTTCATGCATCAACGCCTTCCACGGCCGGACCATTGGCGCGCTCACTTTTACCTTCAGCAAGCCCGTTCAAAAGTTCCACATGCCAGAACTTCCTGTCCTTCGCATCAAGTTCTGTACTAGAGACGACGACCCTGCAGTCGAGGACTGTGAAAAAATCCTCGCGGAAAGAAAGGCCGCATTCATACTAGTCGAGGTCATCCAAGGGGAAGGCGGATACAACTTTGCCAGCAAAAAGTTCATTCAAAAGCTTCGTACACTGGCTGATTCGCACGAAGTTCCTCTCATCCTAGACGAGGTCCAGTCTGGGATGGGTAGAACGGGCAGATGGTGGGCTTTTGAACACTATGGCGTCGAGCCGGACATCGTTCCAGTCGCCAAAGCCCTTCAGGTCGGGGCGGTCGGGTACAGGGCCGAACTTGACCCAGGCGAGCGGGGGGCGCTTTCAAGCACCTGGGGAGGTGGGGCTCGAATAGATCTTGCTGTCGGTTCCGCAATAATCAAGGCAATCAAGAAGGAAAGGCTCTTGCAGAACGCTTGCAGGATGGGGGAAAAGCTTGTCCAGGGGCTGAAAGAGCTCGCCGCAAGCGGAGTTGGTGAGCGGGCCATCGTCGAAGTACGGGGAATCGGTTTGATGGTGGGTATTGAATTTGCCTCAAAGGAGATTCGTGACGAAGTACTGGCAAAATCGTTCAAGAAAGGGCTTCTGCTTCTTCCGGCAGGGCAGAAATCAATGAGGGTGATACCTCCTCTAATAGTCGACAAGGAGGAGATTGAAGAGGCCACTGGCATCCTTGGCGAATCACTTCGCTAGAATGCACTATAGCCCTCACCAAGGATCGAGGACGCGATTTTTAGTTCAAGAACCTCGTTCGCCCCTTCGTAAATAATTGTCGCCCGTGAGTCCAAGAAGTGGCGGGCGACGGAAGCACTTAGTGTATAGCCTGCCGAGCCAAAAATCTGAACCGCCCTGTTTGCACACTCAAAGGAGCAGTTGCTGGCATGAAACTTTGCGACCGCGGATAGATAATCGGCTTCGCGACGAAGTGCTGAATACTGGGTGTTGCTCCTTCCAAGGACTGTCGTCGTGTCGCTCGCGCCCGCTTTCTCGTTGTGAGTCGCCTCGACGTAATCGTGCAGCTTTTGCACGGCTGCGGCGGCCCTATAGACGAGCCAGCGCGAGCTCTCAATATCGATTGCCATTCTCGCTATGTGCTCCTGAATCAACTGTTTCCTGGCCAATTCCGATCCATGCTGGATCCTTTGCTTGCTGTACTTTACAGACTCTTCGAGACAGTCGCGCATCACCCCTATCGCGCCTGCCGCAACGCTGAGTCTGCCGTCGATAAGCGCGCTGTATGCGATGCTCAAGCCCTGGCCTTCCTCGCCGAGCAGGTTATCTGCAGGAATTTCGAAGTTCTTGAAATTTACCTCGGCATTTTTCACCGTGTGGAGCCCGACCTTGTTACTTATCTCGGACGTCCATATCCCGTCTCTGTTAGTCTCTGGCTGGCCCGCTGGCTCTGGAATCTCATCGCGCTCTATTATGAACGACGATATTCTGCCAGTGTCCACGTCCTTTGCATAAGTGGTCATGATGCGCGCAAACGTTCCGTTGCCTATCCAGTGCTTCTTGCCCGTAAGAACAAAAGACCCATTGCGTTTTTCGTATCTCGTTTTCATGGCCGCTGGGTCGCTTCCGGCGGCAGGCTCCGTCAGAGCAAATGCCATGACTTTTTCACCCGTGGTGGTCTCTGGAAGAAGCCTTGTCCTTTGAGAATCGTTTCCCCATGCCTGGAGTACTAGCTGCCCGATGGAAGTGTGGGCCGAAAAAAATGTGCGAAGCGAGCTACCGACCTGACCGACAAGTTCGAGTGCCAGACAGTAGGTGAGCATGTCGTATCCTAGCCCTCCGTAGTGGGCCAGAACGGGGCAGCCGAGCATCCCTATTTGACCAAAGACGGGCACAACTTCCATGTTGCGGGACCGGTTCAGGTAGCTAAGTTCCTCTGCAGGTCGTATCCGCTCGCACGCGGCGCGAACGCCTTCGAGGAAAGATTCCTGCTCGGCGCTCAGCCCAAAGCTCATCGATGAAATGTTTCTGAATGAATCGCCTGAAGCCATGAATGTGATTTGCTAAATTCACTGAGCGCAGGTATAAAAGCAAGCTTGCTCGTGCTCGAACTGGGGCACATGCGCTTTGTATCTCAGGGTTGCGTCGGAGACGGGGTTATTACGAAGTACGTCGCAGCGGGAAAAGAGTCGCCGGCCAACGAGGCAGAAAGCCACGGTATCCTCGCAATGGATCTTGAAGTACAAAAATCATCCGCAGTCCGAGAGCTGGTCGCGGTACCGCGCACGAATCTATACCGGGTAAAGAGATAGGTGGCCGATGCAATATCTGGCGTCCGGGCTTATTCGAAGATCCTGGATAGTGTTCATACATGCTGTTTTGATCTCGCTGGAATCTATAGCGATTGAATTTCTGACGGTCCGGTCAGGCATCCCTCCGTTGGTCCTGGCGGCGACCGGCATTCCCATCGCCGGCGGCATACTGGTCATAGTTGAGTGGAGGAAAAGAAAGTCAAAGGAGAGTGAGCGGGACCAATTATTCGCAGTATTTAGGGCTAGCCGACCGCTCTTGGCCGGCTCTGCGCTGCTGGCGCTCGGCCTTTTCACCTGGTACGACTCTATCGACCGCGTAGGGGCCGCGAAGGAAAGCCTGATTGCTGGTCCGCTAGAAACGGTGTTCATACTTTTTCTCGCCCGGTTGGTACTCTTCGAAAGACTAAGGCTCATACAGCTGGGAGGGGCAGGTGTGGCCATAGCAGGATTCTTTATTACAGTTGCGAGCGGAGGATCGGGCATCTCGCCGCTTTCCTTGGGAGATGTTGAGGCGATACTTTCCGCGGTTTTCTTTGCCTGCGGAATAATTGTCATAACTAAACTTGCTGAGCACTACTCTTCGACGGGCGTCACAACGTCGATACTTTTGCTTTCCGGCCTGATGCTTCTTGCCGCCGTCCCGTTCGCTTACTGGCTTGGGCTTGGAGGTCTGGATGGCTTGACCCCGGGCAAAAACGCTCATGCAAGCGACTATGCATCATGGCCTGCGTCAATACTCTTGTTCTCTCTTCTGCCCCTGTCCGCAGCGCTTACGTACGTGACCGGACTGGCGCGCATTGGAGCCTCGCTTACGTCTACCATCGCGTCTTTTTCCATAGTTGTGATCTTGGTAATCCAGCTTGCCCAGAGGGCCGCAGGCTATTCTGTAATCCTTCCTGCAAATATCCCACTCGCACTTCTCGGCGGACTGATGGCCGTGATTGGGATCTCGCTGATTCACATTGCTCCAAGGCGTGGCATGTCGGGGAGTTCTGGCAGCGAGCATGTTACCACGGCGCCTGTCTGACCTGAGTCCTAAGCGGCCCCGTCTGTCATGTTTTCAGATATAGCGCCTAAGGAAGCCAAACATTGAGCCGCCAGATAGCAAGTCTGTTGCAATATACAAAGCCCCTGCAGCAGCCACAGTGACAAGCCAAACGAGCTTGCGCCACCAGAAGATTTTCTCACCATCAAGGCCCATGAAAGGAATCAGGTTAAAGAGTGCGATAATGCCATTAAAGCGAGCGCCTATCAGCAGAATCTGGATTCCGCGAAAGTGCCCCTGGCCGGAAAATAAATAATATGCAATCAGGAAGCCCGCTGCCATCACTATGTTTGTTAGAGGTCCTATCCATGAAACCTTCCCGCTACGGTCGCGCGAAAGGTCTCCGCTTACGACTACCGCTCCGGGTGCAATGAACTTGATTGGTGAGAACGGCAGGGCGGAAAACGCCGTGATGGCGGCGCCAAAGAGAATGACTCTGAACTCGGCCCAGGCCCGGTAGAACTGCGCCAGGAATTTGTGGCCGAGTTCGTGGATTACAAAGGCCGAAACAAAGACAAGCAAGAATTCCCAGTTGAGCGTGTAATTAAAAAATGATGCGCCCACGACGATTACAAGAGTCGTTGCGATCGCTAGGTGAACAATCTCAATTTTCGAAAATCTAAGCATGACGACATCCTTCACGGCAGCCTTGACTCGCTGGGGTGGGGAGCCGGACTTGCCCCGCAGCCTCTCGATGTATTCCCGGTTCCTGCTCGGTTGCTGCCTGTAGTCACTCACAAATGCGCAATCGTGGGAAACCGGGAGCCTATGCGAGGTGCAAAATGTCCCGCTGCAGTACCTGCAGCGAAATGGATATGCCTCAGTGGCGCCGCAAAGGTCGCAATCCAAATAGCCTACGCATATTATTGCAGTAAAGCACTATTAAATTAAAAGGGAAAGGGCAGGGTGGCTTCTGCCCCGCTTGATTGGGTGGTTACTTTGCTTTTGAATGCTTTGCCAAATTGACCGGCTTGAACGACCCTTTGAATTGAGAAATTAGCTTGCCTGGGACGTTCAAACCGCTATCGTTGGCCTGCTTTTCTTTCGGCTGCGGTTTTTGGGAAACCTTTTGAGGAGGCTGGTTGCCGCTCTGTCCGCTATTGGGGGTTGATGGCGTGGAGGGCGGGCTAGAAGTGGGCGGTTGGACGGTCGGCTTGGGTGTGCTTGGGGACGGGCTACTGCTCGGCTGTTGAACTTGCTTGGGAGCCGTGTTGTTTGAAGCCGGGGTTTGAGACTGTGGGCTCTGTGGGGGCGGACCTGAGGGATTTTGCTGCGCTGCGGGCTGGTTAACATAGACCATGACAGTGTGCTCGATAGGTATTGTCCTGTTGATGTAAACCGGCTTTTCAACCACTCTGTCGACAAAGACTGGCTTTGTAATAGTGTGGTTGACGTAAATCGGTACGGTCTTTACTACTTCGACAGTCCTGTTGATGTACACTGGCTTGTCTATCGTCCTGTTGATGTACTTGGGCACCTGGATGTAGACAGGCTTTTCGATTATTTTCGGGGCGGCCTGCATTGGCGCAGCCGCAGCCGGCGGCTGCTGAACCTGAGCAGCCAATGCCGATGGCTCCACATTGTTTGACGCCGACGCATAAGAGATTGCTATTGCAAGCACTGCAATAGTTCCCGCAATTGCAAATGCCACCAACATTCCGCGAAACCCGATGTCCGAAGCGTTCCGGAATCTCTTCGCAGAACCACGAGCATTCGCCTTTGTTGGCTGATTGCCACTGCCTTCACCTGAACCGTTGTTTGGCAAATGCGAAGTCATTTGAGGCTGGAAAGAGCTCCATAATTGATATTGAAACTAGCGTTCCGCTTCTGGAGGATTCAGCCGCGATACTGATTATGGCAGAAGGTCAAGTGACATCTTAAGGAGCGAGATTTCGCTTTCGACGGCCTCTCTGTCCCATTCCTCTGAGCAGTGGCGGAGAAGGGACTCGCACGCGAGGATCTCGGCTCGCAATATGTCGCGCTTGTCCATGCAAAGCTGGTGGGCATCGCCAGTAAGCCTGTATGCCACTTTTCTTTGAGACCGCTCCCGCGAAGTGCAAGTTGTTGCCTCGATTAATGGCGACCCGGACTCCATAAGATTCATTGACGACGCCTCCCCGAAGACCCCGAGTCTGCCCGCGAAATATTACAAGCACTCCGCATCACGATATCCATATCCAAGTTAGAATTATCTAAATTCATATTTCTGCCACAAAGGAACTGTGGATAGGATTGAAGAATAGCGGTGGATTCTTCTTGAACTTGCATACTGGCTTGGTTCAAATATAGCCCCGGACGCTAAAATGCAGATGGCTACGGGCAAAATCCAGACCAAGTTCGGCGATATCAGCATAGAGTTCTTTGAGCAGGCAGCTCCGGAGACGGTGAACAACTTTAGAGAACTCGCGCAGAGCGGCTTTTTCGACGGCCTGCTGTTTCACAGAATAGTCCCGGGATTTGTCATTCAGGGAGGAGATCCGCTGACTAAGCACGCTTCTAACAAGGCAAGATGGGGCACCGGGGGTCCAGGCTGGAACGTCAAGGCGGAGTTTAACAAGAACAAGCACACCAGGGGAGCCCTCTCGATGGCCCGATCAAGCGATCCTAACAGCGCAGGCTCGCAGTTCTTCATCGTGCTAAAAGACGCCAATTTTCTTGACGGGCAGTACACCGTTTTTGGAAGAGTTACCTCGGGAATGGAAGCGGTTGACAAGATAGCTTCACTCAAAACTGACTCTGCTGACGCCCCTGTTGACCTTGACGGAGCCCGCATGACTAAGGTCACTATCAGCGAGTGAGCTGGCTGAAGGCCGGCTAATCGTCGCCGGACATCACTGCGCGAACCATTGCAAGCCAGGCACTCCGGTTCGCCTTATCGTTAATTCCTTGGATGCGGTTCAGGCTTATGCCGTCATATAGGGCGACAAAACCAATCGCCAAGTCACCCGGGTTTAGGTTCTTTTTCCTCTGGAACAGATGGCCCTGTTTTTCCAAGAATTCCTTTACTTCCTGGGTAACCTTCAGGCGGTGCTCGTGCAGGGCTTTCCTGAGACGTTCGTTATGAACAGACTCGAGCATAATCTCAAGAAACATAAGATGCTGGTTGACGCCGAGCTTTTTCGAATTGTCATAAATCTTGTCCGCATCTGCAACGAGATCGAGATTGCTGGCCAGGAGTTCAGAAAAATGGCTCTTTAGTTCATCTAGGTAGAATTCGCATATCGCTCCAAAGAGGTCCTCTTTGCTCTCAAAGTACAGATAGATAGTCCCCTTTCCGAGACCAACACGCTTCGCTATCTCCTCCATCCGAGTTCCCGAAAACCCAAACTCGGAAAAGCACTCGATGGCAGCCTGAACTATCCGCGCCTTGACCTCGATTTTGTAAACAGGAGCAACTCGAGGGCTCATTTCAGGGTGCACTCGAATCGGCAGTCATCCAAGCATGAACCGATCAAAATTTCCGGTACCCGATGGCTGCACGCATCTAATAAGCATAACTGACCGGCGGGTCAGTATCACACCTGCAGGTCACTCGCCGACCATCTGGTGGCCGTGGTGCTCTTCATGATGCTTGTCGGCGGCATCTTTTGTCAGAAATTCCTTGCCGCAGTCCATGCATCGAAATGTCCCCGCCTCGTATTCTGACAATGAATCTTGTCCGGACCTTCCCTCTGAACATAGGTTGTAGGCAATGCCAGCCTATTAACGATTGTCATCCCGGTCCTGCTATCGTGCGTCCGCTACAGTATCTTTAATCCTATTTTACCTGGAACCGGTCAGAATACCTTTTCTAGTCGCGGGCATATTGCTAAGACTGCCTTGCCCGTCGATTATGAGTTTCTTGAACGGTTCTGCGTAGAAATCCTGTCGCAAAGTAGGTCCTTGTCCTGGGTGGGCGTGACTAACCATCTTGGAGTCATTCTTGCACAGACCTGCCGCGACCAAACCCGCCCCCTTCTGACCGAGGAGGAAAACGAGGAATATGCCTCAAGCGCGGTAGCTCGCCAAAAGACGAGGGCAAAATTTGAGCCGAAGATAGGCAGGCTTGTTTATGCATTCGGGCGTTACGAAGGGCTTCTCCGCGCTACAATTCCCATAAGCAATAGGTTCTTTGGCCTGGTTACCTTTGACCCCGGGGAAAAGCATTTCGACTCGATCATTACCGACAGAATCCTTGCCATTACCAAGGGATATGCCGACCACTTCGCCGCCATGGAAGAATAGGTTACGTCCGCCGAAATTAGTTCGTCGATTGACAATCCAAGTTTATTGGCTCTCACGCATTGGGAATCGATGGCTGCCGAATGTCCCTCGGGAGAATCACATGCGGAACGACGTTTCATTGTTGGCGCGGCGATTCTCCGCTGTTCTAAAGCGTAGAATTAAGACTATAAGCGGGTCAATAGGGCGTGAAGGGAGCAGATTTGGCAAGATATCCCGTCGTCGGAATGGCTGGAATTGGCATAGTCGCGGCAGTTGCATTTGTCTGGGTTTTGAGCCTCACGGTACAACCAGGCGTGCCGCAGACAACCGGCCCTGGCGCACAGATCCGCCCGAGTGCCGAGACGGTCCAAAATTCAAGCCAGAGTTCTTCTGTGGGTGCAAGTGCTCTTGCAGTCGGCGACTCGCAGTCGATAAAGAAATTCTCCTCAGTTAGCGAACTTGAAAAGTTTTTGTCGACGGTAGCGACGATAAACCCTCAGGGTGTCTCAAGCCCCCCGCCCGGAGTATTCAAGCAGGGCGGGCCCGTGTCTAATCGAGAAGCTGCATCAATAGGAGCTGCGCCGGCCGCCCCCTCTGCCCAGGCTTCCCAAGGGGCAAGCGGAGTCGCATCACCCGCCTACTCGACAACGAATGTTCAGGTGGCAGGGGTAGACGAACCGGACCTGGTAAAGAATGACGCCAAGTACGCCTACGTCCTGTCTGGCGACAAATTGGAGATAATCCGCGCATATCCTGCCGAAAATGCAACAATAGTGTCAAAGGTCGGGCTGGACGTCCAGCAGGGTCAGACACTCCAGAACATGTTTGTGCTCAACAATACTGTCGTGGTATTCTACCAAAAGTACGTAGAACAACCTGTAATCCCTCCCTACGATTACCTTCCGCAGCCAGTCTCTCGCCCCGAGACCCACGTCCTGATAATCAATGTCTCAGATAGGTCACATCCCTCGGTATCTGCTGATTACACCGTAAGCGGTACCTACGCGGACGCCCGCATGATAGGCAAGTATGTTTACCTGGTTACTTCGAGTTCGATCGACAGCTATGTCCATCCTTGGATACCTCGCGTCATGCAGTCTTCCCGCATAGTCTCGATGCCGGACATATACTACTTTGACAATCCCGAGCAGTACTACTCTTTTGACACCGTAACTTCCATAGATACTACGAATTCGACTTCTCAGCCCGTCAAGTCGGAGACCTACATGATGAACCCTTCTTCGACAATCTACGTTTCAAAGGAAAATATCTACATCGCGTACCAGCGGAACCTTCCGTTCGGATACTATCCTAACGGAAATTCCAACGGCGACAGGGAACGATTCTTTCAGGCGGTTCTCCCGCTAATGCCTTCCGACGTCCAGACGACGATAAAGTCGATAGATGCAAACACCAGCTTGACGAGCTCGGAAAAGTGGGACCAGATATCAAGCGTGCTTCAAAGTACATACAACAAGATGTCAGGCGACGACAGAGCGTCGCTTCAGGATAAGATAAAACAATCTCTTTCCGAATACGACGTGAAGATCGCCCGGGCATCTCAATCCACGATAATTCACAAGATCGCGATATCATCTAACGGCACTATCAATTACGTTGGGCGAGGCGAGGTCGAAGGTACGCTTCTCAACCAGTTTTCGATGGATGAGAACGGCACCTACTTCAGGGTCGCCACAACTTCGAATTACTTTATTCCCTACCAGGGCATCGACCAGAGATACAACAACGTATACGTTCTCGACGGCAACATGAGCGTCGCTGGCAAGCTCCAAGGAATCGCCAAAGACGAGTCGATATATGCCGCCCGCTTTATTGGAGACAGACTGTACCTGGTTACCTACCAGTCAATCGACCCCTTCTTCGTCATAGACCTGTCGTCTGCAACTCCGAAAATTCTGGGCACTCTTAAGCTTCCCGGATACTCTGACTACCTGGACCCCTATGACAAGACACACATCATTGGGATAGGCAGGGAAACCCAACCCAACGGTTATGGGGGAGTAACAAACGGCCCGCTAAGAGCAGCCCTGTTCGACGTATCTGATGTCTCTAACCCCAAACTCGTCGACTCGTATCAGATTGGCGACGCGGGATCATACTCGGAAGCCCTTTATGAGCACAAGGCATTGCTGATGGACAAATCAAAGAACTTACTTGTACTGCCGGTCAGCATACCACCGGGTTACGAACCACCGGCAGATAAAGGCGGAGTTCCTATGCTGAGGCCTCACCAGACGGGGTGGACTGGATTTTATGTGTTCAGCATAGATCCATCTTCAGGCTTTACGCTGAAAGGAACCGTGGACCATACCTCAGTCGAGGGCCAGCAAGGTTACTACTACGGCGGATCCGGCAGTAGGGCATTTTACATTGACGAAACTCTGTACACAATCACGGTCGGCAATTTGTTCAAGGCAAACTCGCTCTCAGACATGCACGAAATTAACAAGCTTGATCTCGGCCCTGCCGGCGGAATCGTGCCCTATCTTGGCGGCCAGGCCGGCGCTCCAACGAAGTAGCGGACTTGCATAGTCGGGAAAATTATTTTAATCACGCCTCTGTAACCACCTCGATAAATGGCGTTAGGAAGAGAGGAACAAGTCATCAGCGAACCAGTGACCGAGGATCTTACGACGGAAACGACGCCTCAAATGGCGATTGAAGAGACGCCCGCCTCGCCAACAATTGCACAGCTTCAGACTGTTGGAGCATCTAACCAGGAGGCAATGGTTGCACAGACATTGAAAAGAGTAAAGCGTCAGGCAAAAGAGATCGAAAAGATCGCCAAGACTCTGAAGGGGATTTCCGCTGACGTTGCAGATGGCAACAAGGGTCAGGGAAAGCAGCTAAAGCAGTTGCAGACAGAACTGGTCCGGGTTTCAGCAGCTATCAAGAGATTGCAAAAGAAGAGCCAGCAGAGGCCTCGTACCAAACTCGCCGCGAAAAAGTCGTCTGCACGCAAGCCCTCAAGAAAGAAGTCATCCAGCCGCAGGAGATAGCGGGCATATAGCTCGCCGCGTTGGCTGAGCGCTCAGACGCAAATACACCTGCGTCTATCCGGCAGTCTCACTCTTTGAGCGTTGCGCCCCTGAGCTCTGAAAGGTATCCGAAGAACGTTATAGGATGCTCCTTCTGGCACTTGACGCAGGTTATAACTGCGTTCTGGGCATTTCTCCCGCCCACGACGCGGTCGATATAGTCTATCTGTTTTCCGCAAGAACACTGTATTTTTAATGTCGCCAAGCGCTTGAGGGTTGATTCATCTGGCTAATATTTTTTCTGAGCATTGACCGCGCTACCTGCTACCAGTTTTGACAGTGCGACCTGTTAGTCTTGACAATGTTGGTAAAATAGAGTGAATGAAACTTGGAGAAAAGGTAATTCGATGTATAACAGGCAGTCCTGTAGAGAATGCGGATGCAAGCTTGAGCCATTCTGCGTCTGCCTTCAGTGCAGGGAGCAGCTGGGATGGGTTTGTGTGCAATGTGGCAGGACCGAGGATTATAGCCGAATTCATGCGCGGGAGGGCTCGTGCGAAGGGGCCCTTCAGATAATCGAGGTTGTCAGCAGCTAGAGGTTCGAACTGTTACTTTGCAGCCTCCATCCGTCTGTCATATGCCTCGATGATTTTTTGAAGCGCCGCGTCTTCCTCACGCGCCGCGGCCATGAATTCCTGCGTGAAAACTGATCGGCTGACCTCCTCAATCGTCCTGTAGAAGCTCTCGCTTTGCTGCTCCTCCATCTCTTGAATTCTCGGCCGGAGCTCAGGCAGAAAGGCGGATCTTACAAGCATTTGTTGTATTAGCAGCCGCTCGTATCTGCTTGCGGCAAAAAACCGTCTAAAGACGTTCTTACGTTCCGCTTCTTCCAGTTTTCTCATGTCTTCGGGGGAAGGAAGCTGAAAGGTCATAGTACAAACGATGCTTGCTGAATTAAAAGACTTGTTGTTGTCTATGCGGTCTGATGGGCTATGTTTCTGCGACAAAGACCTTTCTTAGATCAGAATAGCCCCGCCGCGTTCTGAAGACCCAAACTTTGCCACACGACTCGCACGTCAAGGCATCTGCCTTACCAGACAGCGCGATTTCTATATGACTACAGCGAACCTGGTATTCTCTCTTTGCCGCCTCCATGTCGCGGAGCGTAGCTACATCCCTTCCCGGGTTTTCTGTCACTTGGTTCCTGGTAGTGAATCGACGATATAATTCAAAGTCTGTCTGACAGTTGAAGGCCGCCTCGCATTATCTTATGGAATAATGAATCAGACATCATATATCGGCAATCTTGGTTTGAGTACCGAAACACTTCATGCTACAACGGCAGAAGGAGGGATGACCCCTGGAATCCACAAACGCGATCCTGCTTCTTGACGATGAGTTTGACATTGTCACCATATTTACCCGAGGCTTAAGAAAGAACGGCTTCACAGTCTTTGGGTTTTCCGACCCCCTAATTGCACTTGAGCATTTCAAGGTGAACTCTCAGAGCTACAGGCTCGTTGTCACCGACGTGCGAATGCCAAAAATGAACGGTTTTGAATTTGCGTCCAATGTGAGGGAAATCAATCCCAAAGTCAAGATAGTCCTGATGTCCGCCTTTGAATTATCTGATGTCGAATATTCCGCCGCGCTCCACTCGCTAAAAATCGACGGCTTTCTTCGCAAGCCTGTCGAAATTCCGACACTCATAAAGGAAGTACGCGACACTGTGACTGGCTGATCGACACCCCTGAGAGTTGGCGCTTGCCCACCTTACCCGAGTCTTATTATTGCCCGGTTCCTTCAAATCCACCCATTCGTTGGCCGCTAGAACACCAAAGCGCCGCGGAAGGACGAGCACAAGCTCATTCGGGGTCTCGCGCAGGGAAGGCCATGATTCTTCCCGCTTTTACAAGCGCAAGCTCTACATCAGCCAGCCCGAGAAAGTCGAAATATCTTGCGCCGACAACCCTGTCCCTAATCAGACGCTCAACAGGATTTTCTGCAAAAGCAGCGAGCAAATGACGGAACTCCCAGACAGATCCGTTCATCTTGCCATAACGTCGCCTCCGTACAATGTAGGCAAGGCGTATGATGCAGACCTGTCACTCGATGAATACCTGGCAATGTTTGGAAGGGTGTGCAGGGAGCTCCAGCGAGTGCTTGTGGATGGAGGGCGATTCTGCCTCAACGTTGCAAACATAGGAAGGAAACCGTACATACCAATCCACAGCTACATGATTTCAGAATTGCGCAAAGTAGGCTTTCTTATGAGGGGCGAGATCATATGGGACAAAGGGTCTAGCGCAGGCTCGTCTACCGCGTGGGGGAGCTGGCGATCAGCCTCAAACCCATCACTTCGCGACGTACACGAATACATCCTCGTCTTCTGCAAGGGGACTTTCGGCCGCCCGAAGAGCGAAAAAAAGAGCACGATATCTCGAGACGAGTTCCTAGAGTACACAAAGAGCATCTGGCGATTTCCTGCTGAATCAGCATCGCGGGTGGGCCATCCTGCGCCCTTCCCTCTCGAGCTGCCCAAGAGGTGCATCAAGCTTTACAGCTTTGAGAATGATGTAGTCCTTGATCCCTTCTGCGGTTCCGGCTCGACTTGCATAGCGGCACGCGACTCTCGGAGGAATTACGTGGGCTATGAGACTGAGAGCGATTACGTGAGGCTAGCCAATCGCAGGCTACAACGAACCGGACACGGGAACGAGCCATAAAGGAAATAAGGTCGGGGGGCGTACTTGCGTAGAGACCATGTCGCAAAATAACGATCCGATAATTTACCTGAAGTACAAGAACCTTGGGGACATGCTGAAGGTAATGATTTATTCATCACAGTCAATGCTGGGCGTCATTCCAAATCTCTACTACATCAGCCATGGAGGTAGGCACATTTTGTTTCTCATGACGGGCGCGATTGGTGGCGTTACAGCTCACTATGTCGTCGAAAAAGAAATGCCGACAAAAAAATACATCCAGCTTAAGCGGCTGACAGGTGAGTACTCTTTTCTGGACGGTATGGGGACTGACTCGCTTTCTCTTTACGTCCCCATCCTGATTCTGGAAAAATCAACACTCGATTTTCCCGTATAGACATCTCGTTCAGGGGCTCCTTCAAATGAAGCAGCGTAGGACAAAGACCAAGAAAAAGCCAAAACCAGTGAATGAAATTTCTGATCAAGAGGTCGATGATTTTCTTAACGCCGTCAGATCGTTTGATGGGTACCCGCGCCTGAGGGAGCTCCCAAAACTTCTGCCCTCTATGAACACGACTAAAATCAACGCAATACTTCGCTTCTTGGAGCGGTCCGGCGTCATCATAATTGACTCTGATGGATACATAGTCTGGTCAAGGGGAGAAACTGCAGACCGTCTAACCCTGGCAGAGGTTGCAGAAATCGCTCCCGCGGCAAAGGAGTTTTTTGAAGATTATCGCGAATAGAAGAATGTACTATAACACGCTTTCATCGCTTATTTATTGTTCATCTCACTAGTGGATTCTATGAAGTATCGAAGCCGGACCGAAATCGTTGCGGGCATACTCGAGGCCGCATACGATGGGACAACAAAAACCAAGATCATGTACAAGGCGTTTCTGTCGTATTCGCAGCTCAAGGAGTATCTCAGCGTGCTGGTTGAAAACGGCCTGCTTGATTTTAACGAGGCCGAGCTCAGATACAAGACGTCTTCAAAAGGAAGGCGCTTTCTAGAGACCTATCAGCAAATGGGCGAAATGGTCTCCCCTGACCTGTCGGAATAGAAAGAATAACACAGCCCCACTTTTTCCTTTTTTTGCCTTACCTGGCAAAAATGGTTTTTATGTTAGACGAGAGCCGTCCCATCTGTAATGCAAAGCTCGCGCCGGGCTATAACGACAGGTCAAATGTATGAGATAGAGGAAAATGGCGAATCCACGCTTGGCATGCCGCGTTTTCTCATGATGGAAAACGCAGGTCATGGAGCCGCAGATTTTCTTGTAAGTCACTTTGGTGACAAGCTCGCCAGAAAAAGGGTTGTTGCTGTGTGCGGCACCGGCAACAATGGCGGTGACGGGTTTGTAGTTTCCCGGCACCTTGCAGGTTACTGCCGTGACATTACAGTAATTCTGCTCGGTTCGATAGACCATATAAGGAGCAAGGAGGCAAGAGCCAACTGGACCATTCTCGAAAAAATGAACAAAAGTATCAGTCTGATGGTTGCGGGTTCTCTCTTATCGGATGTTCAAAGAAAAGCAATATCCGGCGCGGATATTGTCATCGACGCGATTTTCGGCACGGGGATAGTGGACGGCAGGCCTATCGGAGAGCCGTTTGCGTCCGCTATCGATGCCATCAACGCCTCAAAAGGCTATGTCTTAGCCATTGACGTGCCATCGGGGATTGACCCCAACTCGGGCAAGCCAAACTACAAATGCGTCAGGGCTGCTGCCACAGTCACATTCCACAGGCTCAAGGTCGGGATGAAAAAGGCAAAGCGGTACACCGGAACCATTCACGTGGAATGGATAGGCATTCCTCCCGAGGCGGAGGCTGGAGTGCTGACGTAGTTGGCTCGCATTTTTCAGATCCCCGTGGGTAGGATGGCTAACTTTACCTATCTGGTCTCTGACGAAAAAACCGACGAGTGCGCAATTGTGGACCCGTCATGGGACCTCGAAGTCGTCATGTCTGCCATCAAGAAAAACGGGCTCAAACCCAAGTTCATAATAAACACGCACTCGCACTTCGACCATGTACTTGGAAACGAGCAGATGGCAAAACTGACGGGGGCCAAGATTATCCAGCATCGCAATTCAGAACTGGCGAAAGACATCGCCGTGGATGATGGCCAGACAATAAGTATAGGCGACACAGTTCTTCGGGTGCTCCACACTCCGGGTCATTCCCAAGACAGCATTTGCCTCATTCTAGATGGACAATACGTGCTTACCGGAGACACTCTTTTTGTAGGAAACTGTGGAAGGGTTGACCTTCCGGGAAGCGATCCCGTCCAAATGTATGAGAGCCTGTATCAAAAAGTGGCGGCGCTCGATGAGAATCTCGTCGTGTATCCTGGACACAACTACGGGACGACGCCGACCTCAACGATAGGAAATGAAAAGAAGAACAATTTCGTTCTTCACCTCAAGAGCGAATCGGACTTTGTCGCGTTCATGTCCCATGGTGATTGAGCGCGCAATTCCGTGATATCCGATGCACCTGGATGAGCGAAGCTGCCGAGCACTCCCTACAGACCGTCGAGCGTCCGGTCTTTGTGTGCACCATATCATATACCGCCACAAGTGAAATTCCGGGGATTACCGTCGCAGGTTCAAATCCCGATCTTGTAAAGTACACTCCCGCGGCCGACGCTGAATACCTTTGCTACGGAAAGTGCAGATGCATTCCGGGCGTGCCGGCTACACCCGATGGCAAGCCAACCCCTGCGGTAATAACGCGCGCGGCGCTCCACATCGCAGACATTCCATTTTTTATCGTGGATGCTGGTTCGAAAATCAAACCAGACGTCCCGTATATCTCACTCGGGCTCGAACCCGGAAAGAACATAGCTGAAGGTGACGCCATGAGCCGGGCGCAGGCCCAAGACGCTTTTGATAAGGGCAGGGTTTTGGGAGAGCAGCTTGCTGGCTGTGGTGACATGCTTGTTCTGGGAGAGAGCATCCCGGGAGGGACTACCACCGCGCTTGCGGTTCTGAGCGGCCTTGGAATCGATGCGCGTTTCCGGATGAGCAGTAGCATGCCCTCGAACCCTCATGAAATCAAAAACGCCATTCTTGAGCGCGCAATTGCTAGAAGAGTCAATCATGAGGGACTCGGTTCTCCACTAGATATCGTTGCGGCGTTTGGCGATCCTATGATTGCTTCCGTTGCAGGCATCGCGACAGGTGCACTGACTGCCAGCGACAGCGTTCTCCTCGCAGGTGGAACACAAATGGCAGCGGTGCTCGGAGTACTCAAGCGATCGATCGTACCATTATCTCGCCTTTACGTAGGTACGACTGTCTATGTCGCGGACGACCCCAAGGCGGACCTTGCCGGCCTCGTAGACTCTGCCGGGCCTGCTCCAGTGCTTTCGTGCGATCTTCATCTGCCCGAGTCGGGCAAGGCGGGCCTCAGGGCGTACGGTGACGGCTTTGTAAAAGAGGGAGCGGGCGCAGGGGGCGCATCTATTGCTGCGATGCTCAAAAAGAAATCGCTGTCCGGACATGATATCAGAAGGGCAGCGGAAACAGAATACGAGGACCATATAGAAGCCGCGTTGTAGCCTTGCAGTGTAGTTAGAAAACGAGGCTAAAGGGGAACTCAATGCAGACAAGGGCAGGCAAAGCCTATCGGCCTCGAAAACTCTAGTTCACACGGTATGGACGGCTTGAGGCCGCCAGACCGAAACTTAGAACGTCAAGTACGGATTCTTGTTGCTGCCTGTTTTTTCCTGGGAATCAAACAGTTGGACGAGCAATTGTTGCTGCAGGTTCTGAAAATAGGTTCTAAGACCTATGCTCGACTCGTTCTCGAGCTTTTGCTGGATGGCGGCGACAAGGTGCGGGGTCATCCTATCTGAAACCGTGATGTTAAATCTCGTCTTGACCCTGCCGTCCTGCATGATCTGCATTTCCGAGCGGACATTCTCAGGTGCGATCTGTCTTGCTCGCGAGTCCAACCACTGGTACATCGAGATGAGTACCTGGGGCTTGATTCCCAGTTTCTCATCGTCCATGGAGATGTGAAAAACTGATACTGCGGTGTTCGACTTGTTTTGCATGCGCTCTAACGGAGAGTTAGGATAAAAACAAGGAATAGAGCTCTAGTTAACCATCAAGCTAAAAACGTCGCAGAGCGGCTTTAGATGCTTGAAAGAATCTCTGATAGGCTGTCCGGAATCTCGGGGAGCTCTCCGATGTGACTGACGTTATTCTGCAGGGTCTCGGAGCCGATACGGCGAACTCTCTGGGTTGCAATCAATGTATCAATCAGCCTTTCAAGTTCTTTCGCCGGCAGAACCCCATTGAGCTTTTCCTTCAGCGTGACCTCAGAGTCGTATTTGTTGATGGCGTGCTGAACCAAGATAAGTTTCTCGTCGTGCGAAAGGCTAATCACGTCCCTCACAAGCGTAAGTGGTTATAATAAAGCTTGAACTCTGGACATCGGAATCCACTGCGAGGCATCAAGTCCCTCATTATTCACAAAGCTAGTTTTCCGTGGCCAGGGGTGCCTGCTCTGCAAGACGTGCAATCCTGATCGCTTTATCCTCGCTTTGCACCTGACTTTTTCAGTTGCTTCTCGTACATTTCAACTATCTCACTTATGGTAGTTGCGTCCTCCGGCTTTTTGTCGTCGCGTACCTTGCCGGTAAATTTGGGAAATCTCAACGCCAGGCCGTAACCGGCCCTCAGTGTGTCCATGGCCGCAGTGTGCAGCGGACTGAGCGTGATTTCCGACGCAATTACTTCGATCACCAGTTTGGGTTCAAACCAGACGTCCATCTCTAGCCCCGAATCCACGCGCGCAGGTCTATGCTTGACGATGTGCTCTTGAAGTATCGAGTAAAACTTGACAAGGTCCTTGTCCGAAAAACCGGTCCCAACCTTGCTCACGCTTCGAAAGATGTCATTTTCTTCGTCGTATGCTGCAAGTAGAAGGGCTCCGTAACTCCCGACACGTCGGCCCCTCCCATACAGAGCACCAACTATCACGAGGTCCAGAGTGTCGACAAGCTCATTCTGATACTCTCGCTTGAGCTTCATCCAGGCATATTCGCGGGCGCCGGCGCGGTAGGTACTCTCCAGCTGCTTTGCCATCAGTCCCTCGCATCCATGCCTCATGGCTTCTGCCATAAAATTCTCGATCTGCTTTTGATCTTTCGCAATGCGCTGCTCGACGACCTTTATCTTTCTGTCTTTTGAGTTCCGCAAAAGCTTTTCAAGAAGGGATCTGCGGTCGCTGTATGGACTATCTAGCATCGACTTGCCGTCAGCATAGAGAACATCAAAAAAGTTGATGACAACCGGATAGCTTTGCATAGCCTCCTCTACCCCGTGCTTCCTCCTCCTATGCATGAGCTCTTGAAACGGGAGGTACTCGGCAGTCTTGGAATCTATAGCCACCACTTCTCCTTCAAGTATCAGTTCTCTGGCAGTAGAGATTGTCGACGCAGACGATGCAACGTCAGGGTAGTGACCTGTTATTCGCTCAAGCCTTCGTGAAAAGAGCTCTACTCCGTGAAGTCCCTTGTGGACCTGAACCCGCTCGCCATCAAGCTTGTATTCCAGTGCCACTGGCCTTCCCTCCGACCGGCTGACAACTTCATTGGCGTCAACGGCCCTCTCCGCAAGCATGGGTCTTATCGGCTTGTAAAGAGTAACTTTCATCCGTACAACTGCATCCAGCCCCTCTATGGCAAGTGTCCTTGCGACGGCGCCGAGATCGCTTGACACATTGTACGCGTGTTCAAGAACGTTTCGATTCGCCTTGTCCGCGGTAAATGCGAGGGCAAGGGAGTCAAGCATGGTGTAGTCGGCAATCCCGAGCCGGAGCTGGCCAAGCACAAATTTTACGATGTATCGAGCCTCGTCGTTTGATGCATCATTAAGCAAGCTCTGCAGGAGCCGCAATTTGCTTTCCTGCGAGCCGGCGCCCGCGGTCCGAGCTATCCTGTCTAGCACGGCATAAACTCGCTCGACTGTCATTGGCTCTGAAAAAAACGTGGACTGAGACTTTGACAGCAGGGCTTCGCCTGCAGTGTCCCCGAGGTCGCCAGTCCGCCGATAGATCTCTTCAATGCGCGCCGTGTCTGCGCCGGATGCATTTGCGATCGCCCGCATCACCATCCTTCCTGCAATGCCAAGCTCCACTCCCTCGTAGTCAGGGTACAATTTGCCCTGAATAAGGTAAGTGACTTTGTCGATGGTTTGTGGCGGAGTCCTCTTCAGAAGCTCTACGAGGTAATCGGTCAACGCCAGCCGACTCGCGGTTTTCTCCATTTTGACAAACGTTTCGACAACAAGGGAAAAGTCCATCAGGATGCGCCCAGCTGAAACCCACCGCTGACTGGCAATTATGAATATTAAAGGGCTTGCACGACTTTATAGCGCGCAAAAATGGGTGGCAATAAGAAAAAACCGTCCTCCTCTTCTGACAAGGGAGCGGCCACGGGCCCGGGTGGCGAGATCAAGCCGTCCTCTGACGAGAAGAAGAAGTCAAGCAAGCCGCAGCAAAAGCAAAAGCTTGCCGTGTTGATTGACGAGGGACAGGGCATGAAAGTTATCCAGGGCATGAAGGCAATTACAATTCAGTCAGTCGCTCGAACTACTGGTGTCAAAATATCCGTTGCCAACGCGTTCGTCAAGTCGCTTGAATCAAAAGGCGTCGTGAGAAGCGTGGGCGGATACAGCGGGCACCGAATCTACGAGCTAGTAAAACACTGAGATCTTAACTCGCCTTTTTTATTACCGCTACGTCGCCTGCCTGAACGCTATCCAGGATCTCAATGTTTGTCCGCAAATAACCGATGGGATTCAGCGACTGCATTATAGATGCATCTTTTACAAACATACATACGGCGCCATTTGATGTCATATAGGCCAAGTCTCCTCGCTTGAACTTTGAACGCTGCTTTTCAGCGCCTATTATAAGCCCCGACTCTGCGTAGAGAAACGAATCTGAAAACCTGTGAATTCTTCCCTCCACGGGCATTGACTTCAGTAGCGCGCTGCATGTGAGGGGCGCAAGATGGCGCGCAAGTTCCGCCTGTATGATGCCCCTTCCGCGGACCTCTATCTCTACCCTGATTCTGGACACAGATCCCTGCGGCGGTTCCACAGATGCCATTTGCACGCGACAGAAATTGTATCACCCATATGTTTCCAACTGGTTAGGATTGAAAATGCTTGCAATATTCGCAACATTTATTATAGATCTGCAATCTTTTTGCGTCATTCTTGGTAGTAAAGCGTTCTACAGCTAAAAGGGGTTCTGCCGCGCCAAGAAAGTCAGCCGCGAAAACTGCCAAGAGCAAGAAAACAACAGCCAAGCCCAAGCCTGAGGAAGTAGAAGAAGTTGAAATAAAGAAATCTGGAAGGCCAGAGGACGAGGTTGTTGTATATGATGAGCACGAATACGAGCTTCGCGAAATTCCTGCGCAGGGCAGTCGAGTGCTGATTGGTCCGCCATGGCTTACGCGCTTTGAACGCGCGAGGATTACGGGTGCAAGGTCTCTTCAGCTGTCTCTTGGCGCCCCTTCACTGGCAAGGACTGCAGAAGGAGTTACCAATTCCATAAGCCTTGCCATCGTAGAGATTGAACAAAAGGCTCTTCCAATATCAATAAGGCGAATACTTCCAAATGGGATCTATCAGGATATTCCAATTGATTGGATGAAATGACCTTAGGAAGTCTCTCACACAACTTTTGAAAAACCGAAAAATGGAAAGCTTCGCCCTCTACGATCTTTCACGCTAAATCCGGGCTGGCTTCCTGCCATTGAGGTCATTTTTGTTCAGAATGAAAGCATGAATGGCCAGGGTCTCGCACGAACTGTGCTACAGTACCTCCCCGGAAAGCGCGCCAATCTTTCTTCTGGTTGACAGGGTATCCTTTTGGATCCACTAGAATCCTCCCGGGACATGATCCGCCTGCCTCGTCTTCCCAGCAAGTCGTGCCTCGATGTACTCCTTGAAATCGTTTGAATGGGAAAACATCGATGCAAATTCTAACCCGCGCGAACTGAATAATTCCCGAGCCCCTTCCTCTCTGTCCACCACTGCGACTATGCCCTTCACGGTATAGCCCATTTCTGTGACCCTGTCAGCGGCGTCCATCGAGCTCCTTCCCGTCGTGACAACGTCATCTACGATTACTGCAGGCGAGTCCACGTTTCCCTCGACCCATTTCCGACGGCCGTATTGCTTTGCTTGCTTTCTGACGAAGAAAAGGTCGATGGGACGAGTACCCTGCGCGCTTGACATTGAAATTGAGGTCGCAAAGGGAATCGCTCCTGACTCCAAACCCCCCACCGACTTCGCACCAAGCGCCTGCACCAGACCCAGACCGAGCGAACCTGCTAGCGCAAGTCCTCTGGCGGTTAAAATTGCCTTCTTGATGTCATAATAGTATGGCGACTTCCTGCTGCTTGAAAGAACGGTTTCCTCAAGGACTATGCCATCTTTTTTTATGATTTCCTTCAGCTGCTCACGGGGGGTCAAATCTTGTGGTGCCTGCACAAATCATGATCTCGTGGTTATAAGTACGCTGTCTGAATTTTCGGCTACGGGCAGAAATCAGCTGCCTTCTAAAAGAGCGTCAGCGATTTGAGAGACGAAGTGAACGCATCCAACTCATTTGAGTACTGCGCTTGGGGCGATATAAAAGAGATTGAAAGCAGATAGCCGCGGTGGACCAGATGATAAACGACTTGTTTGTAGGTGGATCCTTGCACCGAGATAGTCCATGTCCTGACCTTCACGTCCTGGTTAGCGAGTGTACCTGAACCCTCGCTCTCGATCGATTTTTCGTGTAGTCGATCGCTTGCTAAAGCTAGCTGCTTTGACTTGGCGTCCAGGCTGTCCAAGGTATCTCCCGGTCTCATCTTGCTGGCAACAATGTCGATTGAGGCAGCAGAATCGTTAAAGGATACGAGGGTGGTCGTGTTGGCGTCAAGGTGCCTGAATTCCTGCGCGCTCCATCCTTGGGGGTATGAAATCGAAAAGCCAAACCCCCTGTTGACGTATGGGTTTGGGACCTGATTCTTTGCGACCACATGCTTGCTGAGCCCCGCGTTAATTACTAGGACAGCGACAATGACTGCCGCAGCGCCGCAGGCAACTGCGATGATGGCCTTTCTAGATGCCAATGTTCCTATCCCCACTGCTTGCGGATAATATATCTATCAGGACTCGTGCTGTCTAGATCTCTTGAATCTTGCTCTCGTCAAAGACATCGCCACCGTACCAGCGGTATCTGAAATAGTCCAGGCACCACTCGTGAAAAATTCTGTCGGCGCTGTAGAATATCATGTTCATATCCGTTTCCCCCTTTTGCGTCGGAAACATGACCGCAGCATGTTTTTCGTTTAGAATCACTGCTACCTGAACGCTTTCGACCATCTTGCGCTCGATTGCAGCCTTGTTTAGCAGCTCGCTGTGGCCCAATTTTTTCAGGAGCTCCTTCCTTCCCACGGCTGTGATCGCGTTTTTGGGTAGCACATATGAGTACTTTACACCGGAGTGCCTTACTCTGCCGACCGCAGGTTCAATGAGATCCATCGGAACCTGCGGAACAACTTCGTAAATGTATTCATTGGCTTGCCGGTAAATGTCCTTCCATCTCTCCAGAATAGCAACAATTCCTTTAACAAATTCACAATGGTCCAGCGCTCCTAGCCTCATGATGAATTTTATGGGAAGCTCGCCGAGTATGTGCTCCGAAAAATACTCCTTGTGCTTTGAAAGGTAATTGAAAGTCGGAATCTGCTTGATAATAGTATTGCCGAAAGTAGTTAATGAAAAGATGCCTTCGGGATCCTTTTCGATTAGCCCCGCATCCTGCAGTCTGTTTACGTTTCTGTGCGCCTCCTGCATGGTGATGTTGAGGTCCTTTGCGAGCTGGGATATCTTGGCGCTCTTGTCATTCAACCGGAAAATAATGGAGAGGCGCTGCTCGCTTGCCAGTTCAAAGAACGTCTTTTCGGTGTTCGCGTAGGTGGGGATGATGTCGACTTCGGAGTCGCTGGACATTTCAGGCCTTACCTGATCGACCACCATGCTTCAAGTTAAAAGTATCCATGGCGCTCTTTTGCAGCAGATTCGGGCGAGGATTCGAGCCTGTTTGTCCTTCTTATGGACATGATTCCAACGATGATAAAGCCTATGCCAATTGCAAAGATCACAAGATCGGCAATAAGTATGCCTCTCCAGAGCTCGTTGACCATTCCCGCGTAGATAAAGAGCAGGGCCAGAATGCATAACGCGATTCCTGCAATGGTTTCGCCGTTGATTCTTTGCATTTGATTAAAAAACTTGCTGGGTATATTAAAACCTAAAGGTTTCTGTTGGCTTCACAGAAGCCCAGAGAACAGAAAGTTCTATCTTTAACGATGTCTGCCGGTCATGGGCCATGCACAGGGCGTGAAATTCATACAATTAGGGCGCACCACGCCGGTGAAGGGCATCCCTCTCGGAAGCCGAGGGTGTCTCGCCCGGCAGTTATCTAAACCGCGTCGGTGCTTACTGATGTAGCGTCTTCAGGTTTATGGATAATGTTCGTAAGGACAGACTGGATACCGTCAATGCCTTTTATCTTCTTAACAACTTGCTTTAGCTTGTCCTCGTCTTCTGCTTGTACCCTTATTACCAAATCGTACACGCCCAAAGTCCGAAACACCTGCTGGACGCCGTTAATCTTTTGCAAAGCTGCCTGAATGGAGTCGTCTTGGAAAAGGAAGCAATTCGCAAGAACAAGGCTCGAAATCATGCTATTCATTTCGCCTAACGGATACTAAAGCTTGTCTTTGCATCACTGCGCTGCAGGTAGTTCGGGCTCGAGTGCCCATCCATTGGTATTGTGGATTTCACCGCAGCCAACCTGCGTGATCCGTGGCGAAACTACTATCAAGTCATCGGTCTGTGATGATTAGTTCAATGCTGCCTAACAAGCGTCCCGCGACACTGCTCGCAGATTTGTTCGTCAATATTTGACTCCATGGAGTGGTGCACATCGCAGATTATCAGAGTGTAGCGCATGTAGTTACAGAGTCCAACGAACTTGGCAAGAGTGCTTGGAGTATATGCCTTATTAGTTGAAAGATCCTTCGCAATGTCGTCTACCATTCGCATAACTTCTCTCACTGATTCCAGTTTTGAAATCAGTTCGACGTCTCCCCTTGTTCCGCGCACATAGTTGCTCACTGCAGCCTGCGTAATTCCAAGAACCTTGGCGACATCCTCCTCTTTCAGAGAAAACTCTCTGATCAGTTTTTTTGCGAGAATAGCTCTCACTGCGGGAATAAGGGATTTGGCTTCGATTTCAGAAGGCAGAAGCATTGCTGCTACAAATCAATTGCAAGTTTATAACCATATAAAGGTTCTTAGGCTGTACTATCTTCCCGCGTTCATTCTTGGCATTAAGTGATGCGTGCGATGAAATAGTGACCCCGTCCGTCACCCGCCTGACCTCCATGCACGCTCACCTGCTTTCAACGGTTTGACGTATATTGTTGTATTATTCTCGTCCAAACTAGTCTTAATTACGAATGCACGTGCTGTAAATCAGGTGTCAACTCACAATTCAATCGACATTCGCTTTCAGTGCAAGTCATGCTTGATGGTTTACAATTCGTTCAACGACTTTGCAAGGCATGCAGAACTGACCGGTCACCATTCTTTTTTTGCCAAGGATGACTAGACTGCCAATACCTGAACGCGTGACAGTATCCTAACAGCTATTTACAGCTTGGTGGAGCTGTACCTACGGTCCTTTTCGGATAAGGCAGCGTCGAGCAATCCTGCATCTTGAACCTCGATAAGCGTGATTGGCGGTACAATTGGAATCATGCAAGTAAATTCTATATTTATATCAGGCAAAGTCCGCTGCCTCTGCTGATTGAAAGCGATTCTTACCCGCGGTCGGAGCGAGGTGGATGTTAACGATGTGGCACCTCCCCGGCTCGTAAACCCCGGCGACGTCGTTGTCAGGATGCGCGCCTGCGGTCTGTGCGGCTCTGACCTTGAAAAGGTATATGGCCAGTACGGAATGACCTCTGCCCGCCTGGGGCATGAGCCGGCGGGAGAGATAGTTGAGGTGGGCTCCGCTGTGAGCGACTTTGCAGTCGGCGACAGAGTATTTGTGCACCACCACGTGGCCTGCTATTCATGCCACTTTTGCAGGCACGGAGATTATACAATGTGCCCGAAATACCAGTCAAGCAACATCGACCCATGTGGTCTGGCAGAGAAGTTCCTTGTTCCCGAATGGAACGTTTCTAGGGGTGGAATGATAAGACTTCCGGCGTCGCTGGATTACGACGCCGCCTCTCTTGTAGAGCCCTTGGCATGCTGCATCCGAGCACTTGGCAAGTCTTCGTTCCAAGAAGGCGACGACGTTGCGGTTCTCGGCTGCGGACCAGCGGGCATGATGCACGTAGCGCTGGCAACCGATCTTGGGGCCGGGAACGTGTTTGCAAGTGACGTCAACGAGTTTCGGCTTGCATTTGCCGCCAAGAGCGGCGCGGTAGCGCTTAATGCCTCCAGCGCTGACATTTCGGCGCGGATAAAAGCCGACACGGACGGCCGCGGCGTTGACTTGTGCATCGTAGCAACTGGAAGCACGAAGGCAATCTTGCAAGCTTTTGAAATCACAAGAAGGGGAGGCGACATCGTGCTCTTTGGCGTTCCACCAAAGGGCTCCCAGATGGCAATCGATGCAAGCAGACTTTACTCCCTGGAGCATTCTCTGATACCAAGCTACGCAGCATCAGAAATAGAGACCAATCAAGCGATAAGGCTCTTGGAAAACAGGAGGCTGAACTTGGACTCGCTTATTACTCACAGGTTTGACATATCCCAGGGCGCAGAGGCAGTGCGATGCGCACATGATGCCAAGGACGCAATGAAAGTCATAATCACGACAAAATAGCTGCTAGAAACTATAAATAGAAACCCGCCGCCCTAGGCGCTGATACAACTATGGACTGGGGTATGAAGAATCGGCTATCAAAGATACTGCGGGCGGAGGATGGCAGGTGTTTGATGCTCGCCGTAGACCACGGTTATTTCCTTGGACCGACAGAGCGGCTTGAAGTTCCTCGAAATACGATTAGTCCTCTACTGCGCTACGCGGACTCGCTTATGCTTACAAGGGGTGTTCTTCGCACCTCTGTCGATCCAGATTTTGACATTCCCATCGTTCTGCGGGTTTCGGGAGGAACGAGCATCATAGGCGAAGACCTCTCAAAGGAGACAATTACGGTCTCCATAGAAGAGGCCATCCGCCTCAATGCCTCCTGCCTCGCTCTCTCTATTTTTGTAGGCGGCAAGTACGAGCACCAGAGCCTCGCAAACCTCGCCAGGCTCGTCGATGAGGGTGAAAAATACGGCATTCCCGTCTTGGCAGTTACCGCTGTTGGAAAGGAAATGGGCAGAGACGCTCGATATCTGGGACTTGCGTGTCGTGTGGCGGCAGAGCTGGGCGCACACGTCATAAAGACCTACTACTGCGAGGATTTTGAACAGGTGGTGGAGGGTTGCCCAGTGCCCCTTGTTATCGCGGGCGGCAAAAAACTCCCGGAAATTGACGCATTGAAACTGGCGTTTGATGCCCTCGATCACGGGGCTTCGGGCGTTGATATGGGACGAAACATCTGGCAGTCGGACCATCCCGTGGCCATGATAAAAGCCGTCAAGGCCATTGTCCATAGAAAGGCATCAGTCAAAGAGGCCGAGCAGATCTTCACTGAAGAGCGGAACAAGACCCCGCAAACGGGGGCACGAAAGGTGCTAAAGGCTGTCAGCCGCTCGGGCGCCTTTGACTAGCCAAACCTCGACATGTGCTGGTGGAGCATCTTCCAGCCGTCCTGGTTTTTCTCAAGCACAACCGTGACCCTGAGGCGAGACTTTACGGCGGCTCCCCGAAAGCTGTAATCGTCAACTACCATTCCGCTTGTATCCAAGACAAACGTTGCGAGCGCACGCTCCCCCGCAACGTCGATTTCAAGGTCGCTTATCTTGAAATCAAAGTCAGAAACGCTTGCAAAGTACAGCTGCTCAAGCATTAGCGCTCGCTCTCTGGACCGCTTTTCATAAGGCACAGAGTCGCCGAATTTTTGAAATCTTGGAGAAAGGTACCTTTCTATAATTTCGAGTTCCTTAGTCTTGGCCAACTCGAAATACTGCGTCAAAAGAGCTTCTATATCGATTCGTTCCTTTTCAAGAAGCATCTGGTCACGACCGAATGAAAACGCCTTTCATGCTAATTTAATCCATCTTGACCTTTTGGATTGAGCTGAGCGGGATTGGTTGATTGCGCATTGTCAGAAGCTTTATAACTTCTGCAAAAGAATCACATGAAAGATGCCTGCTAAGGCCGAGCTTGGGAAGAGAATTGTTGGTTTTCTGGTTCTGCTTGACCTTTCCTAAGCCAAGTGCCGCACGCTTGCAGGTATTTGGAAATTGTCTGGAGTAGAGAAAATAAAGTTGGTTCAAATGTCAGGTGCAAAAGCCTTGATTTCGGCGCTGGAAAAGGAAGGGGTAGAGGTTATCTTTGGCCTTCCCGGAGGCGCAAATCTTCCAATTTACGACGCCCTCGTGGGTGCGAACGTCAGGCACATACTGGTAAGACACGAGCAGTCAGCTTCGCACATGGCTGATGGATACGCCCGCATAAAAAGAAAGGCCGGGGTCTGCTTCGCAACCTCGGGTCCGGGCGCGACCAATCTTGTCACAGGCATAGCCACGGCATACGCGGACTCCTCTCCAGTCGTAGCGGTGACAGGCCAGGTGCCCCTGAATATGATAGGGAAGGACGCGTTCCAGGAGACTGACATTATCGGGGTAGCTAATCCCTGCACGAAATACGCCTTCCAGCCTCGCTCGCCTGCCGAAATTCCCGAAACCGTGAAAAAGGCATTTTACATTGCAGAAAGTGGAAGGCCCGGCCCCGTCCTCGTCGATATCCCAAAGGATGTCCAAACGGCAGAAGCAGAGATGAAATTTCCCGACCTGATAAAAGTGAGGGGCTACAACCCGAGCACAGAAGCCGACCTGTCCGAAGTCGGCAGGGCTGTTGAGCTTATCCTGAAGGCCGAGAAGCCGATAATTATGGCTGGCGGAGGCGTAATCCTTTCCGGTGCGTTCGCTGAATTGCAGGCGCTAGCGGAACTGTTGATGGTGCCGGTGGTGACCACCTTCAAAGGCAAGGGCGCATTCCCTGAAAATCATCCGCTCGCCATGGGTCCCATCGGAATGCATGGACATGCCGAAGCAAACAAGATTATTATCGAGGCTGACTGCATTTTGGCGATAGGCGCGCGTTTCTCGGACAGGTCGGTCGGCCGGTTCGACGAATTTGGAAAGGGCATGAGCATCATTCACATGGACATCGACCCCGCAGAAATCGGCAAGAACAAGTCAGTCGACGTAGCAATAGTGGGCGATGTTAAATCGTCGCTCAAGACGCTCGTGAAACTGCTTTCAAAGAAGATCCCAAAGAGGGCTTCGGAGAGTCCGTGGTTGCGCAGACGAAAGGAGCTGATACAGTACTTTTCAGAAACCATTAAGGACTACCCTCGTGACATTACTGCCAAGAAATCTTTGAAAAAGTTACGCGAACTTCTTCCCGCGAAGGGGATAGTGACAACGGAAGTTGGCCAGTGCCAGATGTGGGCGTCGCTACACTTTGACGTTATTGCCCCTGGAACTTTTTTCAGTTCAACTGGTTTGGGCACAATGGGATTTGGTTTTCCCGCGTCAATCGGAGCAAAAGCCGCGGCGCCAAACGTTCCAGTGGTAGACATTGCGGGCGACGGCTCCTTTAACATGACTGAAAACTCGCTTGCTGTTTCGGTGCTAGACAAGCTGCCGGTAATTGTCTTTTTGATGAACAACTACATGCTGGGGATGGTCGCCCAGTGGCAGAGGACTTTCTATGGGAGGAGGTACAGCGGAGTCCATCAGCACAACTGCCCTGATTATGTAAAGATTGCTGAAGCATACGGTGCCCAAGGGATAAGGGCCCAGTCAATGACTGAACTTGAGAAAGCGATAAAGTCCGCACTCAAGAGTGATGTGGCCACGGTAATTGATATTCCAATTGACCCTGACGAAGATGTCTATCCTTTCGTAGCGCCCGGCACCGGACTTAAGGACATGATTGTGGGAGGCTAGCTCGACAAGACAATGGCCACCACCACGACTCCGCAGACAGGCACTGCAGGCCAGCCCAAGGGAAACTGGTACATAGTGTCCGCACTTGTGGAAAACAAACCCGGGGTGTTGTTTCGGGTTACCAATCTGTTTCGGGCGAGGAACTTTAACATTGAGAGCATTACAGTCGGCTCGACCGAGCAGCAGGACCTGTCACGCATGACTATAACAACCAACAGCGACGAAAAAACTGTGGAACAATTGATAAAGCAACTGCGCAAGCTGATTGATGTTGTTGAAGTAAAGATGCTGGACATCGACAACACCGTATACCGCGAGCTTGCGCTCATCAAGATGAAAGCAGTAGAGCCTAGCACTCGAAGCGAGATAATTAACTATGCCACCATATTTCGAGGAAACATACTCGACATCGGCAAGGAGAACATCACCGTCGAGATAACCGGCAGCCCGGACAAGATTGACGCTTTCAAGAACCTTGTCGAACATTATGGCATCTCGCAGCTTGCCCGAACCGGAGTCCTTGCCCTTCAGAGGGGTCTTGACAATTGACTGAAGCAAGTACTTTGCCGGCGCGCCGGATACGGATATTCGATACAACGCTTCGCGACGGCGAGCAGACGCCCGGCGTTTCGATTACCCCTGAAAAGAAGATACAGATTGCCTCGAGATTGGACGAACTCGGGGTCGATGCAATCGAGGCTGGCTTCCCGGTTGTTTCGCACGGAGAGGTTGAGGCGATCAGGACGATAGCCAAAAACAGGCTAAATGCGGACATTTGCGCGCTTGCCCGGACGATTGACACGGACATTGATGCGGTCCTTGCATGCGACCTTGGCTATGTTCACACCTTCATAGCGACTTCCGACATCCACATGCAGTACAAGCTCAAGATGTCCCGCGAGCAGGTGCTAAGCAAGGCGATAACTGCAGTCGAATACGCAAAGGGCCACGGCCTCGCAGTCGAATTCTCCGCAGAGGACTCGACGCGCTCGGACAGGGCATTTCTGTTGGAAGTGATAAAGGGAGTCACGGAGGCAGGGGCCGACAGGATAGACCTTCCTGACACTGTTGGTTATGCAACACCTGAGTACATCTCTAATCTTGTTACGGATGTCAAGAGCGCGACAAGCCTGCCAATAAGTATGCACTGCCACGACGACTTCGGACTGGCGGTTGCAAACTCGCTTGCGGGAATCAAAGCGGGGGCGGAATGCGCACACGTCACCATAAACGGCCTTGGCGAGCGGGCAGGTAATGCATCGCTCGAAGAGCTCGTTATGGCGCTCCAATGCCTCTACACAAGCTACAGGCACGGGATCAAAACGCAGATGCTGTTTGAGACGTCGAAATTCGTTTCGAACAATATGGGGATAATTGTTCAGCCAAACAAGGCAATAATCGGGGAAAACGCGTTTGGCCATGAGTCGGGAATTCACACCCACGGCATCATCAACAATCCCTTGACCTATGAACCGATTAGCCCCGAGCTTGTAGGCAGGAAAAGATGGCTGCAGGCCGGCAAGCACGCGGGCGCCCACGGCATCAGGGCTATGCTGGAGGAGTTCGGGATCCAGCCATCGGACGAGCAGCTGCACAAGATTGTAGAACAACAAAAGAACATCGCCGACAAAGGCAAGGCCATATCCACCGCGGACCTGCTTTCAATAGCCGGCGAAATAATGAACAGCGGTGAATTTGAGGAGAGGTTCAAGCTCTATGACTTTCAGATTGTTACAGGAATGAACATGATCCCTACCGCGGTAGTCCGGCTCAATGCCGAAGGAAAGGACTTGATAGCAGCCGAAACCGGAGTCGGGCCCGTGGACGCAGCTCTCAAGGCAATCCAAAAGATCTCCGGAGAAGTGGCCAACATAAAGATCCGGGAGTTTCGGCTTGAGTCAATCACCGGAGGCTCTGACGCCCTCGCCGAGGTATCAATTAAAGTCGAAGACAAGAACGGAAATGTTGTATCCGCTCGCAAGTCCGGCGAGGACGTGGTTGTCGCCTCCGTGCAGGCTGTGATGGACGCCATTAATAAGGTCCTGCTGAAAAGGTTGCTCCACTCGAAAAACTGAGTACAGGAAACCTTGCCAAGGTATACTATAGCTCTAATTCGCGGCGACGGCATAGGTCCTGAGCAGTCTGAATCGGCAAAGAAGATTCTGGACCTGATACATGACAAGTCCAAATCTACGCGCTTTGAAATCCGAGAGGTCGAAGCAGGCGATACGGCACTCTCAAAAAGCGGGGCTGCACTCCCACCTTCCACAATCAATGCAGTGAAAAATTCCCAGGCTTGCCTCAAGGCGCCGGTCGGAGAGTCGGCCGCCGACGTGATAATCGTCCTCCGCAGGATGTTCGATCTCTATGCAAATGTCCGCCCTGCCAAATCTTATCCGCACATTCCTTCACTGTCGCATCAGGTCGACATGGTGACTGTCAGAGAAAATACCGAGGACGTTTATCTGGGGTGGGAATTTAATGCCGATGACAACACTGTTGTTGCGCTCAGGGTTACCTCTGAAAAGGCAAGCAGGCGGATCGCCGAGTACGCGTTTCGCACTGCGCTTCGCCGCGGAGGCAAGCGAAGGGTGGTGGCTGTCCACAAGTCAAACGTCCTAAGAAAGGGCGACGGCCTTTTTGCCCGGGTGTGCAGCGAAGTCTCCACAAAGTATCCGGATGTGACATTCGGCCAGCAATACGTTGACGCATGCGCTATGAACCTTATCAGAAACCCTGAAGAGTTTGACGTCATTGTGACGACAAACCTCTTCGGCGACATTCTCTCGGACGAGGCCGCTCAGGTTGTCGGGGGGCTGGGAATGGGCCCTGCGGCTAACATCGGTGATACATATGCGCTCTTTGAGCCGGTCCATGGAGCAGCCTTTGACATTGCCGGAAGAAACGTTGCAAACCCGTCATCTATTCTGCTTTCTGCAAAAATGATGCTCGAATGGCTGTCTGAGACCCATCGCGACCCAGACTCTGCCTTCGAAGGACAGAGGATCGAGCAGGCGATAGTACTGGCGCTGAGCAAGGGACACAAGACAAAAGACATCGGAGGCGACATGACTACTACGCAGTTCACCGACCTTGTTGCCAGGTCGATGTACTAAATTCGTCAGCTACTGCCTCGCGGAGCTTTCTTTTGCCATGCTATGAACATGAAAATGAAAGGAATGGTCATCACGGCAGTTGCAATGAGTACGGGCTGGAATGAACTGGGATCCAAGTCCACACCTGCAAGTTTGAGAAAAGGCAAAGGAAACACCGTAAAAATCCAGAACGCGACAATAATGGCCAGGATAACCTTGTTCCGGTTGAGTAGCGCAGGTATGCTGAGTTTTGTGATATTTTTTTTGTGACAGGTCAGGCATTTGGTCGTCCAGTCGCCGCCCAATACGTCCGAGGGCACAACGCACGAAGTACAAATCTGGTTCTGACAGAAGTAGCACTTTCTATCGGCGAACCTGGACCCGCATATGGAACACCTGTTTGTGTTTGAATTTCTAGAGGCGTCAGTCAAGGCTCAGACCTCAAACCTCACATCGCAATATTACCTTTCTCTATCTCTGCCTGCCAGCGCCAAAGATTCCCGTTATGCTGCTTACCATCATTCCAAGCGTGTACGATGAGCCAAACTGTCCAGTCAGGGGGATAAAATGCGCGGTCAGAAGTGCGCCCAGTGCGACAAGTGAGCCCATTTCCGTAATCTTCTTCAGGGTTGTTCGGTCCTGGTTAAAGGGGGCAAGCAGCATCCCAAGAACCCACGTCCCAAAAAGCCAAACCATCACCTTGGCTGAAACGATCTCCGGTGCAGAAAAGGCCACCGCGAAGTACATCGCTGTAATTATAAAATCTGCTTGCATCATCTTGGCAAAAATCGGCCTGAAGGACGACAGGTGAACGATGTAGTACCCAAACAACGCTCCTGCCAGCGCCACGACAGCAGTGCTTGCCCCCACAAAGGCTACGTTGACGCCACAGTGCATGAACAGCGCTGCGGGGTTAATGCCGCCGCAAAAAATCTGCGAGGATACGATGGCCATTAGAAAGGTCTTGACTGCGACACTCGCTGCAAACAAAAGCGCCCTGTGGGAAAGTTCGACTTCTGCCACAGCTGTCTTCTTCAATGAGCGCCACCGGACCCTGAAGGCAAATGCAGCAAATGCGATTGGTAACTAATTAAGCGTTCTCGGGAAATCAATCTGTTGCGCCGGAAACTTTCTGATCACGAGGAAGCAAAACTTAAATTTGCTCATCTTAACAGTTCGTGAGGGTTCAGCAAAATTCCGACACTTCAACAAACTCGAGCCGGTTACTCGGCAAAGTTGATGCTTGAAGATGGCACGGTTTTTGAAGGAACAGGGTTTGGTTTTCCTGCCACAGCTGCTGGCGAGGTTGTCTTTAACACCGGCATGGTTGGCTACACTGAAACGCTCACGGATCCTTCGTATCGGGGGCAAATTCTCTGCCTTACCTATCCGCTGATTGGAAACTATGGAGTTCCAAGCCCGGATGTCTTGGACAATTTCGGGCTTCCAAAGTATTTCGAGTCAGACGGCATCCAGGTGAAAGCCCTTATCATCCATGAGCTTTCGGATATCGCTAGTCACTGGAGCTGCACAAAAACGCTGGACGAGTGGCTGTATGAGCAAAAGATTCCTGGCATCTTTGGCATTGACACGAGAGAATTGACAAAGAAGCTCCGAGTAAATGGGGTAATGAAAGCTGCACTTGTCGTTTCAGACAAACCGATCAACAACAGCGACGCGAACGAAGCTTTGAAAACTGCAGACTATGACACCCTGAACTTTATGCCCGAAGTCTCGACTAAAGCCCCTGTCGAATACTTTTGCTCGAGCGATAGATCAGCCTCTGGCAAGGGGCGCATAGTCGTCATAGACACCGGCGTGAAGAACAGTATAATTCGAAACATTTTGAGGACCGGCTATGACGTCGTCAGGCTCCCGTGGAACGCGTCGTTTGAAGAGATAAGCTCCTATCATCCGAAGGGGGTCGTAATTAGCAATGGACCCGGAGATCCCAAGGTCTGCAGTAGCACTATCACGACGGCAGCCCGGCTCATAAAGACCTCCACGCCTACGCTCGGCATCTGCCTCGGCAATCAGATTCTTGCCCTTGCGGGAGGCGCCGACACGTACAAGCTAAAGTTCGGCCACCGCGGACAGAACAAGCCCTGTATGGATCTTCGAAACAGTCAGGTCTATGTTACGAGCCAGAACCACGGATACGGGATAGACCCCGAGTCGCTTTCCGAAACTGGATTTAAGGTGTGGTTCTCAAACGCCGATGACAAGACAGTGGAAGGCATAGAGCACAAAAAGTTACCGGTGATTGCTGTCCAGTTCCATCCCGAAGCCTCCCCGGGCCCCTACGACTGCATGTTCGTATTCGATAGGTTTAAAGACATAATTGAAAAAGGCTCTGGAGAAACTGCAGAGTTGCCTTCAGAATCAAAGCCGCCAAGGAAAACTGCCACAACAAAAACCGGGACAGCCAGATCAATCAGAAATGTTTCGAACAGAAGGAGGGAGAGAAAAGTCGCCAAGAAATGAGTCGATAAAGAAAGTTCTTGTGCTCGGAAGCGGGGCAATAAAAATCGGAGAAGCAGGCGAAAGCCAGCCATAGCAGACGATGCTGTGAAACTGGCCGCAAATTTGACTACTCCGGTTCGCAATGCCTCAAGGCTCTTTCCGAGGAAGGAATCCAGAGCGTACTGATAAACCCAAACATCGCTACGATACAAACCGACACCCGGTTTGCAGACAAGGTCTATCCCATCCCGATCAACACGTCCTATGTCGAGCGGGTGATCGAACAGGAAAGACCCGACAGCATCATGCTAGGGTTTGGCGGTCAGACTGCACTTAACTGCGGCGTCGCCCTGCACAGCCAGGGAATCCTGGAAAGGTACGGCATAAGGGTGCTAGGGACGCAGGTAAAGGGCATCGAGATAACCGAAGACCGGCAGATGTTCAAGGATGCAATGGTGCAGAGCGACGTTCCTGTGTTGCAGAGCTTTGCGGTAAACAGTGTCGAAGATGCGTTCAAGGCAGCAAACGAAATCGGATACCCTGTCATAGTGCGAGTAGCCTACACCCTTGGAGGGCGGGGTGGCGGCGTGGCACATAATGAGCTTGAGCTGCAGGAGATTGCACAGCGCGGGCTCAACCTGAGCATGGTGCGCCAAATCCTAATCGAGCGATACGTGGGCCACTGGAAACAGATTGAGTACGAGGTGATGCGTGACTACAAGGGAAACAGCGTAATTGTTTGCAACATGGAAAACGTGCTCTCTATGAGGGTGCACACAGGCGACAACATCGTGATTGCCCCGTCCCAGACGCTCAACAACCACGAATATCACATGCTTCGCTCAGCCGCCCTTAGGGCGACGGGGTACTGCGGCATAGTAGGTGAGTGCAATATCCAGTTTGCACTGGACATTGCTTCAGAAAGCTACACCGCAATCGAAATCAACGCACGGTTATCTCGGTCCTCCGCCCTTGCGAGCAAGGCCACAGGATATCCTCTTGCGTACATGGCTGCAAAAATAGGCCTGGGATATTCGCTGCCCGAACTGCTGAACAGAATCACAAAAGTCACTACGGCCTGTTTTGAACCGTCTCTTGATTACGTGGTGCTCAAGATGCCAAGGTGGGACTTTGGCAAGTTTGAGCAGGTGAAACGTAAACTCGGCAGCGCCATGAAGTCAGTTGGAGAGGTTATGGCGATAGGCAGGACGTTTGAAGAGGTTCTGCAGAAGGCAATTAGAATGTCTGATGTCGGCAAGGACGGTCTTGTCGCAAATTCTAGCTCGTCAGGCGTTAACGCCAAATCGCCCTCGCAAGCGCGCCCTGTGGACGATGAAGCCGAGCTTGAGCGTATAGAGCAGGCGCTTCTTCAACCAAACGATGAGATAATCTTCTCCGTAGTCGAGGCAATCAAAGCCGGCATGACCATCGAGCGGATATCCCAGCTATCGGCGATTGACCCGTGGTTTCTCGTTAAAATCAAGAACATTGTCGATATTGAATCCAGACTGCGCAGTTCAACCTTTGACGAGGCGCTTATCCGGCGTTCAAAAAAAGCCGGGTTCTCTGACAGACAGATAGCCAGGTGCCTCAACCTGGACGAAATTCAGGTCAGAAGTTTCAGGGAGAAATTCGGGATCAAGCCGGCGATAAAGCAGATAGACACCCTAGCTGCAGAATGGCCCGCCAAGACAAACTACCTATACATGACCTATGGGGGCCAGACTGACGACGTCTTAAACGTCAAACCAGATAATTCAAACAGAAGCCGGATGATTGTGCTGGGAGCCGGCCCTTACCGGATTGGGAGCAGCGTGGAGTTTGACTGGGGCACAGTCAACATGGTGTGGGGACTCAAGGACAACGGGGTTAAGGAAATATCTGTCATCAACTGCAATCCAGAGACAGTTTCGACGGATTATGATATCTGTGACAGGCTGTATTTCGAGGAGCTTACGCTTGAACGCGTTCTTGACATCTGCGACCGCGAAAACCCCAGTGGAATAGTTACGTGCGTGGGAGGGCAGACGGCCAACAACCTGACCCCGAAGCTCGCGAAATTCGGCATCCCAATAATAGGGACAAGCAGCGAGAACGTGGACAATGCCGAGGACAGGGCCAAGTTCGGCCAGCTTCTCGACTCGCTTGGGATCAAACAGCCTGCGTGGAAGAAATTCTCAGACCTAGCAGGGGCGAAGGAATTTGCCGAACGCGTCGGCTACCCCGTCCTTGTCCGGCCTTCTTACGTATTGTCCGGCGTAGCCATGAAGGTCGTCTGGGGGGAGCAGCAGCTGGAACGGTTTTTAACAGACGCCACAAATGTCAGCCCCGACCATCCAGTGGTCATTAGCAAGTTCCTCCAAGACGCTTCCGAGGTGGAGGTCGATGCAGTTTCGAATGGCGAGGACGTGGTTATCGGATCGATAATCGAGCACATCGATAACGCCGGCATCCATTCCGGAGATGCCATGATGTGCATACCTCCGTGGAGACTGGACAGAAAGACCGTAGATACCATCACCGACTATTCCATTCGCATCGGCCGAGCTCTCCACGTCTGCGGGCCTCTCAACATCCAGTATCTTGTAAAGGACGACGAGGTTTCCGTAATCGAGGCAAACGTCCGGGCATCTAGGTCCATGCCATTTGTTTCAAAATTTGTCGGGCTGAACCTTATCAACCTCTCGGCAAAAGCAATGACTGGAAAACCATTGCCCGCCGGCGCCCGAGACCTGTGGCTCCGAACCAGCGGTTTCGGGATAAAAGTGCCCCAATTTTCTTTCATGCAGCTCGAAGGCTCTGACATTGTGCTGGGAGTCGAGATGCAGTCCACCGGCGAGGTTGCATGCTTCGGGACGAGTTTTTACGACGCCCTTTCAAAGGCCTACATGGCCGCCGGATACTCGCTACCGCTTACCGGCTCGGCGCTCATTACGATTGGCGGTCCAAAGAACAAGGAAAAAATGCTCCCGATTATATCGCTCATATCCTCTATGAACTTCAACATCCTTGCTACCGAGCATACGGCTGAATTCATTGAAAACAACCACTTCAAGAACGTTCAGCGCGTACACAAGATTAGCGAGCCAGACAGAAAGCCCAACATCGCGGACCTGCTGTATTCGCGCAAAATAGACTTCATTATCAATATTCCCGCGACTTCTACGATTGAAAAGTACGTCGGAATGCTTTACGATGAATACCAAATCCGAAGAAAGGCCGTAGAACTTGGCGTGCCAGTTCTGACAACAGTCGAGTCGGCAAACTCTTTTGTTAAAACTCTTGAATGGCTTCGCAGCAATACGCCTACAGTCTCGCCTTTACGCAAATACGTCGCACTCGAATAGGAAACGATTAGAGTATTTCGTCAAGCATGGACTCGCCTCCTACAACAGCCCCATCAAGCGTCGTTACCATGCACCGCCTGATTTTATCCCGATGTCTTCTGACCCTCGAGATAACCGGAGAAATCGCTACGGATTTGTGGTCGCCTCTTGGGGGGTGGCGACGGCTGCCTTCATCATGATTGGTGCGTTCGGAGGTCCTGTTCCCCCCACCAAAAACCGTCCTTCCCCCGGCGGCGTAAAGGTATCTGTTGAAGCTCGGGATTACCACCATCTCTATATTTTCACTCCCCGGCGCGCTCGTCAAAATTGACCTGTCGACCTGCAGATAAATCCATACGGGCTGCCCATTGAGAACGTGTCCCTTCTTACGCAGCGTCGGATGCAGGTGCCCCATCACTACCTTTGCGGAGCTTTGGGGTATTTCCGATGGCAGACTGTGACCGTGAAGCACGAGTGTATCTTCGAGCGTAAGTCCTGATGCGCTGGCAAGATTCACCTGAAGCGGCGCTAGATGCCTGATGCCGGAATCATGATTGCCGGGGACAAGAAATACCTCGCCAAATCTGGTCAAATCCGACAGGAACCTGGGAATCTCGTCCCACTCCTGTTTCGTAATGGATCCAAAAGTGTGTTTCAGATCTCCTGCTATTACGATTTGATCTACCGAGTGCTCAGTGCATAAAGCCTCAATCTGGCCAATCATCTCCTTTGCCAGGTCGGCTCTGGGCATTTCGACGCCCTTTAAGCTCAGTTCAGATTCCAACCCCAGGTGCAGGTCAGATATCACAAGGGATCTGTTCTTGGAACCGACTAGCAAAAGTGCCGCATGCGGATAGAGAGGTCGTAAGTTCACCGTTCTTATTTAGCTGTGCATCGCAGACAGATAAACGAAGCAGCCTTGGTCAGCTTTGAGATGCCTGGCTCAGCAAGAAATTCAGGAGACAACGCTTCTGGGTCGGATGCCTTAAAACCTCTCGGCATCAAGAAAATGCTGTTTCTGCCAAGCAGCCGCCTGCTCTGGTCCGTCGTAGGCAGGGACCGCGAATATTGGGTCGATCCCGGCTCTGATTTCTGCAGTTGCAGCGACTATTACTTCTCATCGCTTTCGGGCGGCGGACCATGCTACCATCTGGAAGCGGTCAAGCGCGCAGCCGATAACGAAACGTCTTATCCAGAAAAGATATCACACTGTGTGGAGAGTTTTGAATTTGATGATACTGAATACGGCTTGGTGTTTGCGGCGCTGGCGTCTGACGCCGAAGCAATTTTAGGCAGCCGTTGACGCCTGTGGCGGCACAGATTCTATTTCGCCACTGCCTACGCCTGAATCATCGCTTACCGCGGACTCGACGGCGGTTTCGGAGGGTGGCAGGCTATTCTGGATACTTGCCTCCTTGTTTGAGACATCATTCTTCTGACTAACCGTCCGCGCCTCTCCTCCCTTTCTTCCAATTGAACTAAAATATTCCGGCCCTCGTTCCTGGCGCACGACCTCCCCGCCTCGCCTGCCTATTTCGCTGTAAAATCGGTTGCCATACCTCTCCTTAACGGCTCCTCCGCCCTTCTCGCCGATTTCCCTATAGAACTGTGAACCATAGCGTTCACGCACGATTTCGCCTCCTCTCTTCCCCGCCTGACTGAGCCCTTCTCTATCAAGCGCTCGTGCGTCACCCCCCTTTTTTGCTACCCTTGACCTTGTTTCAGCATTTGCCGCAGCAAGCCCCCGCTTCTGGTGTGGTGCTATTCCGCCCTTCTTGGCCACGCGCTGTCTTGTCTCCTCGTCGGCTGATGCGAGGCCGCGCCGGTGAGGTCCCTGCGACCGCGTCGACTGCTCTGAATCCATGCACCATTGACACGGATAAGGCATAAAAGGAGAAACGAAAAAAGTAAGCGAATCTTACTCAAACTTTTATTAGCGAAATGCAAAAGCCCCTAAGGGCATCCGGCTTGAATAGCACAAAGAGCAGGCAGACGGTTCTAATCGTAGGTTCCGGAGGGCGAGAGCATGCTCTTGGTTGGAAGTTTTCTCAGAGCGTCAGGGTGGTCAAGACATATTTTGCGCCCGGAAACGGCGCCACCTCTGAAAACTTGCCCATCGCGCAGAACGACTTGCAGGGGCTTGCCGCATTTGCAGCGAAGTGCGGCGAAGACTGTCTGACCGTGGTGGGACCCGAAGAACCACTCTCGCTTGGAATAGTCGACCTTTTTCGCTCAAGGCACCTCCGAATCCTGGGCCCAACCTCCGCTGCAGCAAAGCTCGAGACTAGCAAGGCTTTTTCAAAGGAGTTCATGATTTCAGCGGGGATTCCGACCGCCAGGGCACAGGTCTTTTCAGACAAGAACAAGGCCCATGATTACATAAATTCGCTTGACATTCCAGTGGTGGTAAAGGCAGACGGAATAGCTGCTGGGAAAGGAGTAATCGTTTGTGACGACGCGAAACAGGCCCATGATGCAATCGACAGGATAATGGTTTTGAGGGAATTTGGAAGCGCTGGCGACAAAGTAATAATCGAGGAGCGGATTGTTGGCGAGGAAGCCTCGTTTATTGCCCTGTGCGACGGATCCACTCTTGTCCCCCTTGCTTCCTGTCAAGACCACAAGAGAGCCTTTGACGGCGACAGGGGTCCGAATACAGGCGGAATGGGCGCGTATTCTCCAGCACGCATACTGACGGCTGAGCTGCAGGCAGTACTGACAAAAGAAGTGATGGAACCTGCTCTCAGGCAAATGAAGTCCAGGGGAACGCCGTTTGTGGGCTTTCTTTACGCCGGCATAATGATAGACGAAAAATCGGGGAAGCCATACGTACTCGAGTTCAACGCAAGGATGGGCGATCCAGAATGCCAGGCCATAATGATGCGTCTAAAGTCCGACCTCTTCGACTATGCCGACGCCGCTGCCGAAGGATGTCTGGACGATATGCCCGCGCTTGAATGGAAGCAGGGGACATCTGTTTGCGTAGTTATGGCTTCGAGGGGATATCCCGGTGCCTACGATAAAGGAAAGGTAATTCACGGTCTCGATTCAGATTTTGGGCCCGGTGTACAGGTTTTCCATGCAGGCACGCTGCGGGGACCGGGGGGCGAATTGGTTACCAATGGCGGAAGGGTGCTAGGGGTCACTGCGACGGCAGACCATGCAAGGGAAGCAATCGAGAGGTCTTACTCGGCGGTCAGAAAGATAAGCTGGGGCGACAACGATCACTACTATCGTACGGATATCGGACACAGAGCGAGTCTGTAACTACTTGAAGCGCAGCAAAGTCTGGCCAGCAACAAGGGCGCTTAGCCGGATGTCAAATGCTTCCGTCGGCAGTCTTTCAACAAGTTGAAACTCGTATCCCAGGCCTACAGAAAAGCCTTCAAATTTCTTCAGAAATCTGTCGTAAAATCCTTTCCCATATCCTAGCCTGTGGCCCCTCAAGTCGAACGCAAGCCCCGGCACCAGCAGAATATCCAGATTGTGAGCAGCGTTTGCTGTTTTTGGCGGTTCCGGGATATTGAATTTTCCCAGCTCAAGGCCGCCGAGATCTGAAACCTCAAAGAATTGAAGTCTATCATCGATTACTCTTGGCAGAAAGACGGCCTTGTCATTTCTGAGTGCTTGTTCAATTACCTTTAGAGTCTGGGTCTCGCCGTTAAGTGGATAGTAAGCTCCGACTGATTCTGCATAGAGGAACTCTTCGCACTGAACTACCAATTGCTGAACCAGAAGGCTTTTGCGTTCAACATCTTCTCGAGTTAGATTCTCTCGCAGTCGCCGCATTTTCTGCCGCACGGCAGCCTTTTCTTTTGCGGTTGAGTCCAGCCTGTCATTTTCTCCAGGAGGGCCGTTCCCTACGCCAGGGCCGCTGCTCAAATCTCGTTGGACTCTATTTTGGCCGCACTGGCAAAGGAGGCTGCGGTGACGGTGTTTTTCATCAGCATTGCAATTGTCATCGGCCCTACTCCTCCTGGCACAGGAGTCAGCCATGATGCCTTCTCTCTGACTGACTCAAAATCAACATCGCCTGCCAGTTTGCCCTGGTGTCTTGAAGTCCCGACATCGATGACAACTGCGCCGCTTTTTACCATCTCGCCGGTGAGTACAAACCTGTTTCTGTCGCCCACTGCCGTTATTATCAAGTCCGCGTTGCTGAGTTTCTGACGCAAGTCCTTGGTGCGTGAATGACAAACAGTTACGGTTGCGTTACGCTCGAGAAGCATGAGGGCTACAGGCTTGCCAACCAGGTTGCTCCTATTCACTATCACAGCGTCCATAGTACTGGGATCGATTTTGTAGTAATCAAGAAGTTCCATGATCCCTGAAGGAGTGCATGGTTTGAGCATCGCTCGGCCATTCTGGAGCATGCCCTGATTATACGGCGTAAGGCCGTCGACATCTTTGGCAGGGGATATTGCATTCACTATCGAAAATTCCTCAATGTGCTTTGGGAGCGGAAGCTGGACGAGTATTCCGTGGATCTCGGGATCGTTGTTCAGCAGGGTGACCAATTCAATGAGCTCGTGCTGCTTGAAGGACGCACCGAGTCTGTGATCGCGAGTTGCAATACCCAGATCACCTGCCGTCTTTTGCTTGCTGTTTACATAAGTCGCGGAGGCCGGATCGTCGCCAACCAGCACCGTGGCAAGGCAGGGTTTAGTCCCCAATCCCTGAAGTTCACTAGCCGCTCTTTTCACTCTTGACTTGACATCGGCCGAGACTGCCAATCCGTCAATGAGCTGCGCACCCATTAGCCCGGAGAAGACTGGAAGGGATATTTGGATTTAGTGTCCGAGTGATCGTCCCAACTAGTCAATTAGTTTTGTCGGGGGTTGCAAGCAGTTGCTCTTTATCATGTCAGGTTGCGCCACAAGGCGGGAATGGCAAAACGCTAATCTCCCTTGATAAGAAATGTTTTGTTGTGCCTCTTCAAGATGTCTTCAAAGTACTTCATCACTTGGTCTACCTCGTCTTTAGTGGCCGTACCTCTCATTATTCTCAGAAAGCACAGGTACTGCCAGGCGTGCAGCCAATTCTCACGAATCATTACCTCGTTTTCGGTAGAAAGCTGCCGACGTCTATGTAGGTATCCCATTACAATCGCTGACGGGATGTATGCTGCAACAAAGATCGCTGCAAAGATGATCTCGTTTTCGAAAATGTTGCGAGCAAAGGGAACTTGTGTAATTGCAAGGTTGTAGACAAGCAGGATAAAGTTAATGAAGTTCATTATAAATACAAGATAAATTGAATGGCCGTTCCTAAAGTCAAGCCATCTTCTATTCAAAAACCTCCCTTCGGCTTTTTCCAACCGCCGGTAACTGGGGTCGTTCGGAAATAAAAGTTGTGACCAGATATTTTGTTGCTGATTACACGCTCAGAGTTTTTCCAGAGTGCCTTGCCAAACGTCGATAGCTTAAAAAAGCTATTTATTAAAACCTGAAATGGTGCTGGCGCGGTTTGTGCGAAGGCGATGGCTTGACTTTAGGCTAGGTCATACACTCTACCTTGCATTCTTTATGAGCTTCGTCAACTTCATCCTGATTACTTATAGTTTTGCGGTGCAGAAAAACCCGCTGTTCCATGGCGTTATTACAAGCCTTTCTTTCTTCACTATTGTCTTCCTTGCAGTTTACGTTCCCACGGCAATGGCAATCGGCTACTGGCACCGCAGGAACCAGTTCCGCGTTGAAGTGGAAGCGACCTTACAAGAGGATTGGGTTTCCGCGTGGTTGCTGCGCTACCAGTTCAGGCTAGCTCTTGGCAAGGCCACTGAGGAAGAGACCCGGGAGGTCGTGAACTTCTACGAGTCAGTACTTAGAAGGCATAACAAGCCGGTGCCGCCTCAAAATGATGGCCCCAAGTCGGAGCCACCACTGAAATAGCAATGGGCCTTAGCTGTTTGCAATCGTCTTGAACGAACGTGCCCTTGCTCCCATTTCGAGCGCACAATTATGCAAGTTGGTAAGCCTCTAGGATTTTCGGTTCGTTCTTTTCCCAGATTAAATTCGCCCTTGCATAGCTAAGGATTCTTTGGCGCTTTGTGTCCAGTTCGGTTGGACTGCTATTGTACTTTTCAAGAATCTCTGCCATGCCCTCGTAGTCAGAAAACAGGTCGCAATTTTCCCCGAAATCGTCCTGAACCGATGGTATATCATCGATACTGACCAGCCAGAGCCCGCAATGGGCATATTCGTAAACCTTATTTGGATTTGCATATCTGTGAAACCAATGCTTCCTCCAAGGGAGCAGCCCGATGTGACATTCTTTGTACATCATAGTATACGCGTCTCTCATCTGAAGCCTTCCAACGGATTTGATCCTGTCGCTGTTGGGTTCGGAAACCCCGATGCGTACAAGAGTTCCGGTTAGATTATTGGTTGAAAAAGCCTCGTGAAGTCCAGCTATGTTTCGAAATGGATCGGTAGAGCCGAGTTGGTCTCTTCCGAGGTAAACTGACCTTATTTTCCCCGGTTCCGCATTAGACCCAATTGTCTCACGCGGCTCAACCGAGTCGACACAGGGAAAGTTTGGAATAGTAAAAACATGAGAGCAATAGCTCGTGTGGTGGTCGGCAATGCCTTTACTCACTGCGAGTATGGGTACATGCTCTCCGACGAAATGCTCCCATTTTGCCCATTTGTTTTTCTTTAGGGTTTCTTTGGCCCGCCGAGAAAACTCAAAAGGAGACAGGGCTTCAAGAGCGGCTCGGGCTTCCAGCGAGTACAACTCATGATCGTCAAAAACCGTAGCAATACCGGTCTTGACCGCATAATACGCGGCGAATAGATCGTGCGCATGAATCAGGTCGGGTCTTATCTCCTCCAAAACTTTCTTCAGGCCGGAACTCACAGCTTCGGCGCTTGAGGGATAGGGATACCACTTCCAAAACCTGCTCAGTGAACCCGGCAGTGGCGAGGCGACTCGCGCCTTTGGGGGGAAATCAAGCCAACTAGTCCGCTCGAAGAGCTCTTTTGCGCCGGCCAGTGCGGTCCCGTTGTCGCTACCGCAGAAAAACACACGCCGGCCGGTTCGAATCCCTGTTCTTGCTGCGTTTAAGATTCTCGGATCGTCTAGGTCAGTGTGAGTGAAGTGAAGTACTTTTTCTGCCGGCATTATGAAATCCCAAGGGTGAAATTTATGGCAAAATCATCCTGCCAGTAACATATAAACCCGCATGCCGGTCAGACTCGCCAAACCTGGATTGTACTGCAAGAGAAGGAATTTCGAGTTTTACAAAGGGGCTACCAAATCAATGAGCTCCTTTGTTATCTTTCTCGAAATGCCGGGCTTGCCGAAGAGGAGTCTTGATTTAGACGAATCAACCACAGCGCGGCGATAATCCTTCTGAATCCGCCCAAAGCACTTCGAGATCGTGTTACCTGGGGCGAATGCGAGCTGATTGCCGAGACCTTGAGTAGTTTCAGTCCACTCAGTATCTGGACGCAATGTCACGCAAGGGGTGCCCAGAATAGCCGACTCCTTCGTCAGACCACCCGAATCGCTTACAACGCAAAATGAATTCTTTGTCAGCGATAGAGAAGTAATGTAATCAACAGGCCTTAGCGTATTGAAAGGAGCAAGCAATTTTAGCAATCCGAACTTCCTTATCCTCGCGCGTGTTCTAGGATGGAGTGCAAAAATTACTTGCATAGATTCCGCCAGCATGCCCATTTCTTTCAAAATGGATTCGAGCCGCGATGAGTCATCGACGTTAAAATCCCTGTGAAGCGTAAAGTAAACAAAGGTTTTTTTTTGCAGTCCCAATTCCGTTAGCTTGTTGGCTGAATCGATCAAACTGCTTACAGACATTATCGAGTCCACTATGGGATGTCCTACCGCCCGTATAGAGTCTTCCGGGATTCCTTCTTTGATAAGATTCAACTTGCAGTTTAAAGTTGGAGGAAAGTGTTCGTCGGCCATGTGTGAAATCAAGACCCGGTTAACTTCCTCCGGCAGCTTCCTATCATAATTGCGGCACCCTGCCTCCACATGGGCAACCTTGATCTTGAGTTTGACGGCCGCAAGGGCGGCGGCAAACGCAGAAGTGGTATCGCCTTCGACCAGAACAAGGTCGGGCATTTCAGATTCTAGAACACGTTCAAACCGAGTGAGAATGCGGGCTGTCTGCATAGCGTGGGAGCCACTACCTACCTCGAGATTGTGCTCAACGTTGTCGATATGGAGCTGATCAAGGAAAATAGAGGCCATCTCCCGGTCGTAATGTTGACCGGTATTGCAAATTACAAGCTCACAATCCGTTTTCCTGAGCTCGTTGATTATCGGAGCCAATTCAATAAAGGTGGGACGCGTCCCTATTACGGCAATGATTTTCACGTCATGACGCTCCTTTGCTGGCCGTAATAACAATTTATCGCCGTCTGCATGGTGTTCTAGTGGGGCGCTATTGGCGAGAAATTTGGATATCAGTCAACCATTTTCCATTCTCTAAGCGTCTCAATTAGAACCCTCACTGTCCTTGATGGAGAAAAGAACTCGCGTATGAGCCCGGGATCTAACTTCCTTTGTGCCGCTCTTAGGATCGCCTCTGAAATTGAATCGTCCTGAGGCAAACACGGTTCAATAAACGCCTTCATTTCCTCGTAGTCATAGTACCTCTCGTTAACGTAACAGACTACTGGAGTACCAACCGCGAGCGCCTCTATTGAAACGATGCCGTAGATTGCCTCCTTTCCAAACCAGTCGCACAAGACATCGATTCTCGACAGATACCGAGGCATTTCGGAATGCGGAACAATTTCCGATACAAGGTTGCATCGTACTCCGCGGGCTTGAAGTTTCTTCACGGCGGAGACTACCAAATTACTGCCCTTGATGTCCCTGTCAGTCGGGAAGTGGCCTATTATTAGGCCATCTTTGCTGCTCCATTCCTTTGGCCGTACATCTGGGTTGAAGGATTCTGTGTCTATGCACCTGGGGAGAAACCGTGCATCCGAGTCTCTGCCAAGATATTCAAAGAGGTCCTTTGTCGTGACAAAGCATCTTTCTTCGGCTGGAACTCTGCCGCTTCTGAGCTCGGTCCCGTTAAAAATCATTACAGAGTGCTTTGACTTGACCAGAGGAGGGACCGACAATCGCAGTTCAAGATCATAGGATTCTCCCTTGCTTTTCACCAAGGCTTTTCTGATTGTTCTTTCAAAGGGAAGGTTACGCTGCTTCCCCAACTCTGTGATACGCCGATTGGGGGGCGACGTCGTGAAGGGGCTGGGTGCAAAATAATAGTCAACGACAGCTCCTTGCTTTTCAAGCTCTTTTCCAATGAGGTATCCCAGAGACGCAATGTTGCCAATTATAGCTATCCTCGTGCCTTGGCGAAGGGTCGCTGCGTCCAGCTGGACTCACGTGCCTGATTGATTTCGGGATGTGAGAGTAGTCTGTCTCATAAGCCTCACTTTGAGATGCTCAAACATCGTTCGACGAAAATACCATGGATCAAGGGGATTTATCGAATTGTAGCTTTCTGCCACGCAATAACTTTTCTAATCCCGTCTCTCAGAGGAACTTTGGGCTCGTAACCCAATGCTCTCGCCTTTTCGATTGATGCCATCTTGACGACGCTTAGAAATTGATGGGGCGGATCAGTTACCTGGATCAAATCTTTGCTTGCTCCAGTTTCTTCAATTATCATGTGGGCTACCTCCTCCATGGTGTGATATTCGTCGCTACCAATGTTGAAAGCCTCGTATTTCCCTGTTGGCTGCCTCTCTATGCAAAGAAGGAGTCCTTGGGCCAAGTCTGATACGTAACACCATGACCTTACGGCGCCCCGATGGACGACAATCTTCTGTCCGGTCAATGCATTATGTATGAAGTTACTAATTGCGCTGCGGTATTTTGAGGGTCGCTCTCCCTCACCGTATATCATAAACGGCCTGAGCGTCGTTGCGTGGAGTCCATAGTTGTCTACATAGTGCTTTACAATTGCTTCGCCGAATAATTTGCTGAGCGCATAAATGTTGGTCGTCATGAAAGGAGACATCGAATCGAGTTCTTCCTCTACTACTGGCTCCTTCTTGTCTAGAAGATGGCCGTAAACCTCGGATGTGCTGAAATAAACCAGCTTAGAGTTGTACTCTAGGCATAGCCTAATTATGTTGAGCGTACCTGTATCGTTGACATAAATCATTCTTTGCGGATGCTCTTCGCCTACCATCCTACCAACCTCTCCTGCCATATGCACGACCGTGTCAATTTTCTCACGCCGGAACACTCGGAAAAGATCCTCGAAAGATGTTACGTCCGCACGTACATAGTCACCGTAATCTGCAACTGCAAGATCGGCGCCAATCACGCCGTATCCCTTGTCTTTCAGATACTTGGAAATGTATGTGCCAAGGACTCCAAGAGCGCCCGTAAGTAATACCTTGGTCAAGACGCCGGCCCGCCTGTCGAAGCTGTCAGATAATGGTGTCTTAGTGAGCTCCAAACGTCGGGGAACTCCAGCTGCCATTTTTTCATATAACCTTGGAGTCTCTCCGTGTTGCCCCAAAAGGCCACTGGTTGTTTCTCCCCGCCTTGGCTTACAGTATAGTCAAACCCCTCAATCTCATTAAGAAAGCGTACTACATCCAAAACACTAAGTCGCGATTCATGGTTAATGTTCACCGTCTCTGAAAAGCGACTCTGCTTCGACAACTCCTCTGAGGATCTTACCAGAACTTGCGAAACAAATGATGAAGGCAACGGATTTAAGAATGAGCACCCTCCTCCTGCGATATTAACTTTTTCGCCAGAAAGAGAAGCCCTGCGACAAGCACTAACAAGCCTGCTCGCGCGCTCACCGGGACCGAACGCATACATCAAGCGATAGATCCAGAGACTATCCAACCTTGCGTCTTCATAATAGAATTGAGCGTAAGATTCGGCGGCTTTCTTTGAAATCGCATACGGGATGGTCGGGCAATGGTCAATCTGCTCGCCTATCTCCCCGCTTAGCCCGAAATAGACCGCTTGCGACGACAATAGGACTAGCTTGCCGCGAAAAAGTTGGATAAATCTGAGGAGTGACTCAGTGTTTAGGGCAAGGTCCTGTAGGGGGTTTTCCCAAGCAGCTCCGTGATTGTTGTTCCCTAGAACACAGATTGCTGAAGAGAAGTCGGCCACAACCCCGAGGTCGTTCTCGGCGTGTGAGGGCTCTAACAGATTTAGCCGGACTTTCTGAAGATCAGGTTGGATCCTTTCCGGATGCGATCTGTACGAAAACACAAACTGGTCTGACTTGGCGCTCGTCTGTATTTGGCTCTGAATCGCCTGGCCTATGAAGCCGCTTGCGCCTATTACCAGAGTCTTCTCCAATCTTATTCACCTAGAAGCTGAAGCTCAAAAGACCTTATCTGTGGTGTATCCGAGATCTTGACGAGTTCGTTTTCAAAGTACGATGAATCATATGGCATTTGTCTCATTTGTAACTCGACATCCTTTAACAGCTTCCGTGCTTGGCGCTGCAGAAAGGGGTTTGCGCGGACCGAACTATCCAGCAGGTAGTTGCATAGATATTGGGTGCTTTTTGGCAGAAAAAGGTGATCCTTTCTTCTTAGAGCAAGTGGTAAGAGCGCGGTGAAGCGCTCAAAAACGCCTTTCAGCATGCCTGATTTTGCCATGATTCGCATTATCCTGATTCGCGACAGTTGCTGTCCGATTGACATTTTTTCCTTGGACTTTGATGTCTGGGATCCATGAATCCTGTAGAAGACCGGCGAACCGTCGAGAGCGAGGCATTTAAGTCCCAGCGCACTGTATCGCATCCAGAGATCCCCGTCCGCATCCACATTTCTAAGTGACGGATCAAACTGTCCGTGCGCTTCGATGCAATCCCTCTTTATCATTATGGAGCTACCGTTTATCGGGTTGCGGAACATTAAACATGCTAGACGCAGTTTTGGATCGCTGAACAGAAAGTCGAGTGGCCGAAGCCTCGGTAGATAGCTGGGGCAAGAGAGGAGCGAATCAGACAGAGAGGGCCCTTGTACGAAGTTCCTATAATAGCTCCAGTCCGCCTTTGCCGCTCTCATCCTGGCATACTGCCTGGAGACCTTATCCGTTTCGCTAAAGGCGTCGTCAGCACTAAGCCAGCATATATACCTGCCACGAGCCTTTCCAAAGCCTTCGTGCAACGCCTTTGCCGCTCCCCTATTTGCGCCGATATCAATGATCTCGACTTTGACGCCACCTGAATCCCGTTGGAATCTGCTAACAAGCTCGACAGTTCCATCCGTAGAACCATCGTTTACCACCAACAGTTCTAGTGGTCTGTGAGTCTGGTTGATTACGGAACTGATCGAATCAGTGAGAAAGGCCTCGGCATTGAAGGCGGGGATAACTACGCTTACTAGTTCGGAGTCCAATCAGCTGCTCTTATGAACCTCTGTATCGCGTATTAATCCTTAGTGGCACTCCGTCTTCACCGATTCTCCTTTTCAGCAAAAAACGTAAATTGAGAACGTGTCTAACAGCGTCAATTGAAGCTCTGCCTCGTTTTCGGGACTCGGCCACAGATAATAAAATCGGTGCCCATAGTCCGTGAATGCCGTCGAAAGGACGTATCTCTAACGATAGTAAACACGGGCCAGCACTATGACTACGAGATGAGCCGGGTTTTTTTTGATAAACTCGGGCTACCCGAGCCGCAGTTCGACCTAGGAGTAGGATCGGGTACACACGCTCAACAGACTGGAAGTGTAATGGTCGCCACAGAGACCACGCTCTTGAAGATCAAGCCGGATATCTGCATAGTGCCTGGCGACACCAATTCCGCTATAGGTTCATGCCTTGCCTCGGTGAAGCTGAAGATTCCAGTCGCTCATCTTGAAGCTGGGTTGCGAAGCCACGAAGAGTTTATGGCCGAAGAAATCAATCGCAAAGTGATCGATCACAGCTCGCGCTATTTGTTCGCACCTACGCGCAACGCAGTGGACAACCTAGAGCGCGAAGGAATACCGAGCGACAAGATCACATTGACGGGCGACACGATGTACGATTTGTATCTGTCAGAAAAACCGTTGATTGATGCATCCGAACTACCAGACGACCGGCTTAGATCGGGCAATTATGTTTTGATGACCCTGCATAGGCAAGAGAACACCGAGGACGCAATTGCTCTGATCAGAGCCTTAGAGGCGGTCACAGCTCAAAAGATTAATGCTGTCCTGCCGGTGCATCCTAGGACTGCGGCCCTAATCGAACGGGAAGGACTGTCCAAACGAATTGGTGAGCAGTCTGACGTCATAATGACACCTCCCTTGCCATACCACCAGTTGATGAGAACTATGCGCGATGCCTCTGCTGTGCTCACTGATTCTGGCGGAGTGCAGAAGGAGGCTTTTATGAGCAAGGTGCCTTGCATAACCCTGAGGCCCAGTACAGAGTGGACCGAGACTGTTTCTACAGGCGGCAATATTCTTGTAAGCGAGATCGACGCTGAGCTACTAAAGGACACAATAAAGCACGTGCTGCAAGACCGTCAGAGAATAATAAACAACATTTCCAAAGCTGGCTCGCTGTTCGGTGATGGGAAGGCTGCAGAGCGGGCCATTCGCAGCTTATTGGCCTAGTGTACGCCAGTCATCCTTGCCCTCAGCCTCAAAGTCTGAAGCCTCCTGACGAAATGCCTGAGCTCAGGTTCAAAATAGTGAAAGTACGGGTCATGCTTCCATTTTCCTTCGAAGAAATAGTCGACAAGCATCCGCATGCTTGCTCGCTTTGATATGCCTGTTCCGCCGATACCCAAAACGTTTCTCAGGACACGAGCGAAGACGAAAAGCGGATGGTATCCCAGGCAGCGCATGGCGGGACCATACTCGATCCAGTTGTGGCCCGTGCCAAAGCTTCTGGTGTGCTCGTAACGAAGGTCCGAGATTTTTTTCACTTGGTAGCCGCTCTGCATCGCCTTGTAGAGAATCCAGGCTTCGTATCCGTAATATGGTGGATGGCGATACCCCACCTCCTCAAAGAACGACTCGCGAATCATCCTGCCGGCGCCTTCTGGCAGCGAAAGGTAGTCACTCTGCTTCAATTCGCGGGTGCCAGAGACTATGGCAAGTCTGGTATTATTTCTCATCTCATCTATCAGTCGAGATGCATAATCTCTTGGAAAGATCACGTCATCGCTTGAAATCAAAAGGAAGTCAAACTCCCTGCCCGTCTGCTGCTTGTACTCGCAAGCCGCGTTCCAGTTATGCACAATTCTTCGAATATCATAGCCCTTGTCAGGCAGCGTAATTACCTTAAGAGACGGATTCGTGTCGACAAGCTTCTCCAGTATCTTTGGTGTGGCATCCTTGGATCCGTCATCTACGACGCAGAGGAGGGATGGCGGGGTCGACTGATTCAGAATGGAAAGCAGAGAATCGTTGATCGTCTTTTGGCCATTCTTAACTGTAACAATGACCCAATATGTGGCATCACGCGCCATGTCGATTTGAAATGACTCAAGCGTCGCCTCTTATAGGTCTATAGAAGAAAATCATGATCCTAACTTCTGTGAGACTTTCATGGTTTTAGAAACAAAAATCCTGTACCATATCTCCAAGGCAAGCACCGACAACATCTTGTTTATGTAGCGAGGATTCAATTCCAGGGACTCGGGCTGAAGGCTGCGCATGGTCTTGTCAACCCATCGCCCGCTGATCAAGCCGTTTTTTACGACCTCTGATTTCCCGTTCACGTACATGTCAACGGTTTTTCTGCCGTACTTTTTCCACATTGATACGAGGTTTAGCGAAAAGCCCTTCTTTGATGTGGTGATAGGTCGCCCCTCGTATTTTGACAGCAGCCGGACCAGAGGCAACTTTCCCGTGTTTGCCGTGGTGTCATACTTCATTTCCCATGGAATGTGTGTCGCAAGCCTGATGATGGGCTCTGTAAGAAATACTGATTCGATCCTAAGGCCCAGCGAGGCTGAAAACGAAATATTAGCCGGAAGCCAATCAAAGAGCAGCTTGCCATTAAAGTCAGCCAGAAAAACCTGATCAAGCATCGGCAGGTTGTTGTCAAAGCTCGGCCTGAGTAGTTCGTAAATAGCGTCCCATGAGAAACAGACGGCGGTTCCGAACAATTCCTGCTGATCCGGAACCCAGTCGCGCTCGTGGCAGGACAGATATGCCTTAACTTTTTGCTGCCAAGTTTCGTTTGCAGCAACTAGGGACAGATATTTCTGGTACCTGAAAGTATATCCCCCAAAGGTTTCGTCGCCCCCGTCTCCCGTGTAGAAAATATTAGACATTTTCTTGCCCTCTAGGAGGGTGTAGTACTGGTACAGGTTCCATCGTGGTTCTTTCACAATTCCGATCAACTGCGGCAGGTCGGCCAGAACGTCCTCGACTATCAACGGAACAAAGTCGCAGTCCTGGGTGCGTGCAATCTCTCGCGCGGCACCGATTTCGTCATCCGAATCGCCAAACCCCATGGAAACACAGCTGACTCTGGCGCCGGGCAGAAATCTTAGAATCATCGACAAGGTGAGGCGCGAGTCAATCCCGCCGCTAAGCGACATGGCAACCCGGTCATATCGAAGCGTATCATGCAAAGTCAGGATTTCCTTTCTGGCTGCAGACTCTATCAGGCCGTCAATATCGTGCCGAACAGTCGGAGTAAAGTCACTTGGACGCAAAGGCAGCCTGACAGGATTTGCCAAGGGGTCGTACCTGAGCGTCATAATTCTTGAGATCGAGTCAGTATTTCTTTCCATGATAGCCGGGTTAGAATATCGGTAGAAAAGTACAGTATAAAAATTGGACGATGCTTGGCTGATGGTAGCTATAGCTCAATTCTCGCAAATTCAGATAACCTCCGGTCGCATTCTCTAACGTGGCTACATGAGGAATCTTGCTGAAAGCAATACTGAGGTCCATGGTATCTTCTCCCAGGATGTAGCAGTCCTGTGTGGCAGCTGTGACAGGGTTGTCAATGAATATTTCCGATGCATAAACTGTGGATGCAAGGTCTGCCTGAGCTGTTTCTCTGTCTCCCAGCCGCTCTGCCATCCTTGCGTTGAGGGCGAACAAGACTACTAGGAATTCGAAGCTTCCTAGTCTTTGTCGACTTCTACCTGTTCAAGTCTCTTGAGTGCCTGAACAATCTCTTCCTGAAGCTGAGCGATGCTCTTTTCCTCCGGAGCTGATATCAATTGATTACTTTCGACGCTTATGGCTGGCGGCTCCTCGGGTTTTTCCGGCTCGTTCTTTACTGCGATTTCGTCAACGATTTTCTTCAGCTGCGAGTCAGCAAGCACATCGGGCATTCCACGCCTTGAAATTTCCGACAATTTGGTGTCAATTGCCGAAATCCTGCTTTCTAGAATCGAGACGAGGTTGTTTCTCATCTCGGTCATATCTGCGTAATCTGCTACTGACTGAAGCTGGGAAAGTCGCGCGTTAATGGACTCCAGCTGCTTTTTGTACTTCAGCAGCAACCTGTCGCGCTCCATCCTGTCGACCCTGCCGTTTTGAGCAGCTTCGTAAACTCGGGCAATCGACTCTGAGCATAGCGATTTCTCGAATGAAAGGGCTGAAAGCTCCGCCTTGGCAGAAGCAACTGAGTTCACCGGACTCGGCTGTTGGGCGTCCGGAGTAGGGGCTTGGGAAGGCTGCACCGGCTTTTCGGTTTTTGCGATTGACCGTCTCGACTGGGTCATTTTTTGAATTACCGCTGCAGAAATTATTCCTGCGGCAGACGACCCTGCAATAGCAACCATTTCCATGCTCAATGACATCCCCCGCCTCTTGTCTGGAGAGCGGGTAAAGTTAAGTCTTTTGGAGCTATTGAATTTCGCCAAAAAAACTAGATTACTTGGCGTTTAATCCAACCGTAAGTACGGATTTTTGCATCGGGGTATCCGCACTTTGCGCAACGCTTTCCCCGCTTGTGATATGAATTGTGACCGCACCTCCTGCATCTGATGTGGGTCTTTTTGCGGGTGAAATTTCCCATCGAGGTAGTGCCTTTTGTCATGGTAGCTCTCCCTCTTTCACTTTGGCGGAGGCGATATTATGACGACGTTATCGCCACGTACAACGATCGTCCCCAAGTCGTTTGACTTGCCCTCTTCCAAAAGCTCAACGGATTCTTCCAAGAGCAAATTCATGTGTTGATCAAAGCCGTGAAGGTTACCCCTGATTACCTTGCCTCCTTTCAATTTGATAAGCACAACTTTGCCAAGGCTCTCATCGAGAACCTTTACTGCCATGTCAACGGACACGCGAATATCTACCTAGTCGTAAAGCAAGATTGGCTCATATATTAAAGTAAGCGTAGCAGGTTTTCACGCGTCGGCTGCAGGCGATTGGCTGCTCTGGCCGAAGGTTTGTCCTGCATTAAAGCATGCATTTCTTCTGGCTCATAACTGGGAAATCGCCAACGAGAGACCCTCGACAATTTCCTGGACCATCCTAGCGCCATGCTCCGCCGTGGCTTTTCGGGGGTCTCCCCACACACCGTTCCCGGTAAGCCGCGGAAAGGACCCCGGCATGTTTGTAATCGTGCCATACGCAGCTTCTGACTTGCCAAGTCTTCTGAGACCCGGCATCGCTTTGTCCATTCGCACGAGCTCTGGCGCAATATGCAGGAGTATCGATGTTTCCACAAAGCCCGCATGATCAAATTCTTGTTTTAGCTGGTGCCAATAGTGAAGCGAATGCACGCTCGATCCGCGTGGAGCTCCGTTCAACGTTGTCTGCGCGAGATACTGCAACGCGCCTACGTTGCCGTGATGACCGTTAACGAAAATTACTTCCTTGATGCCGTTCTCAAACAGAGATTTGCAAATATCCTCAGCAAGTGCGGAAAGGGTCCTGCTATTTAGAGAGATGTTGAACATTGGCGAATGTTCGTATGATATCCCATAAGCGATTACCGGCATCACAAAGCCCCCTGTTTTTGAGGCAACAAGACGCGAGACGTGCTCGGCTATTATCGAGTCCGTGGAGACTGGCAGGTGCGGGCCATGCTGCTCAAGAGACCCGACTGGCACTATTGCCCTGCGCGTTTTCGCGGACGCCGCCTTGAATTCGAGATTGCTCATGCCATAGACTGGGATGGACAATGCCGCCAATTAGCGCGAGGGGCTATGTTAAGAACTTATCCAACGGCTGTCTTGCCGCGCGCTCTTGCCAAAATTGTAATATGATCTATTTTAGTGGCGGCGCATCGACCAAACCACCTTATACAATCAGGCGCGGATGTGAACCTTTCCCCAGTACACTTCAAGCCTGTTTTCAAGGTACAACTTCACGGCCTCAAGAAGCGTATTTGCCTCTAACTCCTGCCCCTTGCGCTTAATCGTTTCAAGCGTGTCTCGGGACTGGGTCTTGAATGATTCCTGCGCGATAATCGGACCCTGATCGAGGTCCTCGGTTACAAAGTGAGCCGTACATCCGATAATCCTTGCTCCGCGCTCGTACGCTTGGACATAAGCATACGCACCGGGAAAAGCCGGCAGGAGGGAAGGGTGGATATTGATAATGCGGTTCGGATAGCGCCAAACAAAATTCGGGGTAAGTATGCGCATGTATCTTGCCAGCACTATAAGGTCAACGTTGTATTGCTCAATAAGCCGCAGGATCTTGTTCTCTGCCTCTATCTGGTCCGAGTGAATAACCGAGTGGAACGGGATGCCTTCCTCATCCGCCATTGCCTTCAGGCTGTTCTCACTCCCAATGATTACCGGAATGTTTGCCTTGATGGTTCTTTCTTTTCGGGCCTGCAGGATCTTTTCAAGGCAGTGAGGTTCTCTGCTCACCAATATCGCGACATTTCTCAAGCGGTCAGGCTCCTCGTAGTGAACCTTGATTTCCATCTCTAGCTTCTCGGCAAGCTCGGCAAGACCCTTGTCAAGGTTTTTTCGCTGAATTTTTGCGAAAGAGGCCTCGAGCTGCATTCCAAAGAGGCCCCTTACGACGTTTTGGTTTATCTTTTCAATGTTGCCGCCGTTTCTGAATATGAAATTCGTAATATCTGCCACGACGCCCTGCCTATCATTGCCAACGACAGTGATTTCCGCAAGCGTCTTTTCAGCGGGCAGAGCATCGCTCATCTGACTCTCAATCCATGGCTGTCGGCAAATAAACCTTAACCATGATTTCACTATCAGAAAAGCCGGCGGTAGCCGCAGCTAGCCGGAGCCTTTGATCCGCTTCATTACCACTTCAAAGTTGTTGAGAGGTACAATCTTCACGGTGTTGTACGCAGAAATTCCCGCTTCAATGCACAGCGATTCAATGTCGTGTGCGCTTTCAGCCTCCATGATTATCACCCATTCGTGCTCGAGCACCGACATGTAGAACCCGATGATTCTCTTGACATTAAATTTGGAGATTATGGTCTTGAACTTGTCGTCGATTTCGATAAACTTCTGTCTGCTCTGAGGGTTATTCAACGGACAGCCTTCTGGGCTATGAACTGCAAAGATTCCGAAAAGTTGGGCCATGGTAATGCGATCAATTCCCGGGTTAAATATTCATTTTCAGACGGAAACTGCATTGTAATCACGAACAATTAACTTTCTCGTACAATCAGTTGTTAAACCAAAAGAACCATGGAATCTTGTACCTTCATATATTTATAGAAGATAATATTGCATGATTCCTGCGGTCAATAGCTTTGGTGCTCGCCGGCGAGAAAATCAGCGTAATCATGTCGCACGATGTCGACTGGCCCTTAAGAGGGCCGTCAAGGCAGCACATTCTTCAGAGGAAGGATCGCTACGATGACGCCGTAATCAAGCGGGTGATAGAGGATAACAATTACAACCCTTATTTCGGAGTGCGTGATATCATGGAGATTGAGGACAAATACGGGATTAGATCCACCTTCTTCTTTAGACCGCTGTACGACGACGGGTCAAGCGTCGAGGAATATCGAGAGACCATCGAGAAGCTTTTGAGCGCGGGCTGGGAGGTTGGTGTGCACATCAATGAAGCTGACCTTCTGAGCTCCATTGAGAGGGAAAAGAGGGCGCTCGAGAAGGTCGCGAACCGCAGCATGCTAGGCTCTAGAGTGCATTACCTCAAGATCCGGCAGGACGATCTTTTCCTGCTCGAAAAAGCAGGAATAAAATATGATTCTTCAGTCTGCTTTTCAAAGGACAAGATCGACCGCCGCAACACCGGTTTCTTTGCCGTCGGAAACTTGATTGTGTTTCCGATAACGATCATGGACACCTACCTTTTCACCTACATGCACGTTCCCGAGGAACACGTTGTCGACAAGGTCAAGGATGCCATCGAGCTCGCCGGGCACGGTGGGATCGCAACCCTGCTCTGGCATGACAACTCGGTCAACATGAAGGGAGGCAGAATGTTCAAGAGCGTTGTCGATTACCTAGCGGGGAGAGATGATGTCGAAGTACTGCGAGGGATAGACGCATATGAGATGGTAAGCAACGGCCAGAGGCTGCGCGCAGACACACCGGGAAGGTAGATTATCACTGGCTTCATTTCAGCCGAAAGGAAGATCGGGGTTTTAGATGAAGAACAAGAAAGGCTGGAAGGTCGGCAAGGGTGCCCGGATTGTCCGGTCCAAGATCCAGGCGAGGCAGGTTGAAATCGGCGAGGGCTCCACTCTGGCTGGGGTTCACATCACTGCGCCAAGTCTTTCAGTTGGAAAGGATTCCCGCTTGGAGGAATGCAAGTTATTCTCGACCGACGGGCCAATCAGAATTGGCGACGGAGTGAACATCAAAGAGCGCTCTGTCCTCAACGCGTTCCGCGGCATATCGATTGGGGACCGGACGATCATCGACAGGGACGTGTTCGTAGGCGGCATGCAAAGCGAGAAAAGCGAACTCGCAGTCGGATCGGATTGCGTCATTTTGTACCGCTCATATCTGAATACCACGCGCAAGATTACGATTGGAAACGGCACCGGTGTCGGTGGATACGTAAGGATCTTTACTCATAGCGCGTGGCAGAACGCACTGACGGGAAATCCGGTAAGGTTTGCCGATGTAAACTTGGGAAATGACGTCTGGATCGCGTGGGATATTACCATAATGCCCGGGGTTACGGTACATGACAAAGCTACGGTGGGCACTGGAGCCTTGGTCACGAAGGATATCCCGCCGGACTGCATTGCAGTAGGAGTCCCCGCAAGGGTCGTAAAAGACAGGACGCGCGAACCCCAAGACCTTCCCGACAAGAACCGCTTGATGATAGACATCCTTAATGATTTTGAGGGCTATGCCGCGTCTTTTCTAAAGCTCCGAGTAAGCCTGAAAACCACTCGCGACTCTTGCATTGTCCGCATGCCCCACAACAGGGTACTTGAATTCCGGCCCTTTCTTGAAGACTTCAAAGAGCCGGATTCAAAAAGCGTGCTAATCTCCTTTAGAATTCCCAACGCTATCAAGCGCGGCGGGACTGAATGGGTCGAACTTGACACTCTAAGTGCAAAAGCTCCTTCGGCGACGGAGTTTATTGAGTTTATAAGAAGATATGGAGTACGGATACTGCAAGCAGACAAGCGATGAGTCAAGCTGTGCCCGTCTGAAACCTGCGGACTCCATTCGTTTTCTTGGCCGTTTGCGGATAGGACATGTTTCTTGCTGACAGCGTCTCCAGCGGCTTATGAAAAAGGACCTGGCACCCGATGGTTTTTCGGGCATGATGGATGGCCTTTTTCTAGCGCCTAGGTCAACGGTCAACGCTAATGCTTAAATACTACTATTGATAATTGAGCGCGTTGCACTCCGTACAAGGGCTATCTGAGGTTCTATAGATAATGTCCAGTGCCTCGAACGCTAGACTTTCTGCTCCCTGAGGAACTGCTTTTATGAAGGCTCAGCCGAGACCGCAAAAACAACCGACATCAAAGCCACGAAAAGACTACGACTACAACAAGCCGATTGGCAAGTGCGTAGTTTGCTATACGCTTTCGAGCTGGCATTGCTATGATTGTGGCAACGACTATTGCCAGACTCATTTTGACGACCATAAGGGCCGCAACCTGTGTTTAAAAGCAGCCTGAATCTCGATCGTGATTTTTCACTTATATGAGATATCAAACTCTCAAATGACGTAGTAAATGAGCAGGGAGCACTTCATTCTATTTTCCGTGATCGGCGGGTTTGTCGCCGTGGCGGTCGTTGTCGTCCTGTTCCACGGACTGCCTGAGGAAGGGGCAAGGGACTTCAACGCCCTATCCCAGGTCTCGATCAAGTCCGATATGGTTATCCTGAAGAATGCGACCTCGGGCGATGACACCTACGTCTACGCAATTAATGATGCAGCGGCCCAAGCTGTCAGAATTGCTGAAAACGACTCGCAGGTGATGAAAATTCTCGACGAATCGCGAGGAAGCACTGTTACCATTGTCGGTGTTCAGCCGACTGTCATGGAATCTAACAATGGAAACGAAATGCAAGGCTCTTCGGGCGAGGTTGTAATTACCTCCAACAGACAGTCAATAGCCGGCCAACCATACACCCAGCCAGATGACTTCTCCGGGATTGCGGGCAAGCCTGCCGAAGCACACCAGCAAGTCTGGAATGTTCTGATAGACATGGACTCAAAAAAAGTAGTCGACATCCAAACCGACCAGCAGCGAGTGATATACGGAACAATTCAAGAAAACTCTGTAATCACTGGCATGAACATGTTCATGCCCGACCAAGCCAAGGTCCCGCCAGGAACTCAGGTCACGTGGAATAACAACTCGAAGCTAGAACATAACGTAGTGGGAGTATTCAAAACTGATTCAGGCAAGAATATCGCCATCGACAGTGGCTTTATTCCGCCCGGGCGGTCGTGGAGTTACACTTTCCAGGATGCAGGGCTATTTGACTATCAGTGCACGATCCATTCGCAAGAAGGTATGAAGGGTGCGATCATTGTTACCAGCGCTTGAGTTCTCGGTAGTTTGTGCGCTCCAACGGACTAGGCAAAGGGATAGACTTCGCCTTCAATCCGTTCAATTTCGCGGTCACCCGCAAGGGAGAGTATCGTATCTAGACTTGTAACCACAGTCATTTGCAGATGGTTGTTGCCGTGATTTGCAGCGTAAGTTCCAACTCGGTGGAATAGCTCGGATCGTTTCCTGTCCGCATCGACTCCTTTTTCAAGGTGCAGCTCAAGATAGAATGATTGCTTTTCCTCGGTAGGGTACTTTCGACTAAGTATGGATGACCTGATTAACAGGAGCGGGTCAATCGATGGCGCCTTGTCGCGTAGAGTTCGCACCAACTGGTCATATTCTCTGAGGATCTCTTCTGCGGACATTTGTTGCTGTTTTGGAGCTCTCCAAAATATTTGTTATGCCGTTTACTGGTGGCTTTCAAAAGCGTTGTCGCAGTGCGCAACGATTACCCTGCCCATAGCCTCCTTTACCAGATCCTATGTAACACGGGTGGATATTGATGTGCGAATGATTAGGAGGTAGCTCCGCGGCATTCAGTAATTGTATTACGACAAAACAAAAACCGACTTACCCTGACTGGACTTACCCTGACTGTGTACTTTTTGTCAAAGCTGAATCCCGAGGGGTTGGAACGTATTTATGCTCTATTCATACAGCATCTTCCCCGTGTCCAAGGAAAAAGTCAATGTGGTCGGGATCAACGTTCTAAAACAAAACGGAGCCGACGTTGACGAGATTTCCAAATTACTGGTCTACAACGCGTCGGTTGAGTTTGCTGCCTATTATTACTTTACAAACCTCAGAGTTCATTGCACTGGACTCGATGGCGAAGCGGTAAAGGGAGTAATTGAGGACGCCCGTCTTGAAGACCTCAGTCACTTTGAGTCATGCATCCAGCGGATTTACGAGCTTGGTGGGCGCCTGCCTGTAGACGCATTGGATTTCATAAGGATGTCAGGCTGTGAATTCCTACAGCTCCCTTCTTCAAATCCAAGCGACTTGAAAGCCATTCTCGAAAAGTGCCTAAAAGCCGAACAGGGCGCCATAGTAAACTGGAACAAGCTGTGCAATCTGACTATTGGAAAAGATCCGGCTACATACGACATCGCAAAGGATATCCTGAAAGAGGAAATCGAGCATGAATCTTGGTTTATGGAACTGCTCTATGGCAGGCCCTCAGGGCATATGAGGAGGAGGTATTCCGGAGAAAGGCCACACTCTCGGAAACACTCCCGCTCACTGGATTCCCTGTAAACTTTACCCTTAGAGCATCCCGGGATCTTTCTTGGCGTGTGGTAATGCGAAGCGCGCTGCGCTTTGGTCCGCATGTTTTGTTTGTATATTTGAAACTAATTGCACGACCATGCTGTCGAAGTTATCCATTAAAACAGTGCGGGGGGTGGGATTTGAACCCACGAACCCCTAAGGGACGGGATCACCCATTGGATAAGATCTTAAGTCCCGCGTCTCCAAGATTTTCGCCTATTTGGCCGGGCTCTACAACCCCCGCGGCTCATGTTCCATTATTGATTCAGTAATTAAATCTTGATTGTCGCGCCAAATGCTTGCCGCGATGGACGCAATTCAGATACGTTAATCAAACCCCTCACAACAGATGTTCAAGTCATCGCCTTGGTAGCTCAGCCTGGTAGAGCGTTACCTTGGTAAGGTAGAGGTCGCGGGTCCGAATCCCGCCCAAGGCTTCTTTTGTATGGACCGAGAGGATTTAGACGAATATGGATTTCCGGGCTCTAAACACAAACATGAATACCATTATCTCGGCATTTTCAGCCAAGATAAAACTGATTATCTTTGTATAATAGCCGTGCAGAGTAGCATCGGTGCTTGCCAGCGTAAGGGCCATTATATCCACTGGTGAGAACAACTGCAAGTTATGGCGCAGCTGCGACTTTAACGGTTCGTCCGTTGACAGTAGAGCAAAGGAATCAGCAAATTGTTGCTGATTTATCTGCAGAACGATCAGGCTGTCGGAATATTTCGAGTATCCGTATTCTGTCAGAATCAGGATGGATACAAGCAGAGTTATGCAAGCAAACCCGCTCAGGTAAAGGAGTCTCTTCCTGTACCAAGAGAGCAGCACCGCATCGGTGCGGACGCCATATTTGCGCAGCGGGGTGAATTTCAGGGCGCCGTAAAAGACTGCAAATGTTATCGAAACGGAACCCAGAGTACCGAACCACCCGTTAGGCAGGATAACGCCGAATGAAAGCCTGACAAGCAGCAATAACGCGAACCAAGATGCCAGAACAACAAATTTGTCGCGGTTGGCACCGAAATACTGTTTTTGCTGATCTAGCATCAGGCTTTACCGACTTCTCACGTTGCTTTCTTATTAACTCTCTCACGCGAAGAAAACTAAGTTTTCCAATTCTAGAACCAATGTCGCGTATCTTTCGGATTAAGGGTCTATGCGACCTTTGTGAATTCCTACAATGCTCTGGGGCGTACCAAAAGTTTAAAGTCGAACGGTGAGGATTGCGTAACAGTGGCTCGGCTATCGCATGAAATCAAGTTAGTATATTCTGCAAAGGACATTCCCAATATTACACGTCCGCGGCTAGTGTGCGGCTTTCCAGGAAGCGGCTACGTTGGCAAACTGGCCATCGACCACCTTATTCAGGAACTGAACGCGAAAAAGCTCGCCGACATTTACACGAGCGCCTTTCCACCACAGGTAATGATACGAGAAGACGGCACGATAGAGCTCATGAAGAACTCGATTTACTGGTGGTCAAATGAAAAAACCAGCCTTCTGCTTCTCACTGGCGACTCGCAGCCTGCCAATCCTGATGCAGAGTACGCGCTCGCCGAGGAAATCCTGAGTTTTGCAAAGCAGTTTGATACCGCCGAGGTGTTTACACTGGCGGCATATATAACCGGCCTCTTTGTTGACAAGCCGAAGGTTTTCGGCACCGCAACCGACCCTGAAATTATCGGCTCTTTTGATTCAAGAAATATTATCAAAATGGACGGGGGGAGCATCACCGGGATGAATGGGCTGATACTTGGAATTTCGAGGCTTTCGGGAATGCGGGGCACATGCTTGCTGGGGGAAACCTCCGGGTATGTTGTCGATGCGAAAGCGTCAAAGGCGGTTCTGGAAGTACTGCTTCCGATGCTGGATATTCAGATGGATATGACGAATCTAGAAAAACGGGCAAAAGACACGGAGCTTCTCATCCAAACAATTGAGCAGCAAATGGGGATGGGAAAGCGAGGTCAATTTGAAGGTCAGCAAATGAATCAAAAGCCCCGCGACACGGGCTATATCGCCTAAACTCGCTTGAGCTTGCCGAACTTGCCGATGCTCAGGCTGTTTTCTCCCTTGTAGGTATTGATGTACCCGTTTTCCACCGCGACCTTGTCGCCTGCCTGAACTTTGCCGATATCGTCGCCCCACAGTGAAAGCTTGATGCTGCCGCTCTCGTCAGAAATAATCGCGTCTGCCACAGTATTCGTTCCTCCCGTCTTTAGGTTTACTGTCCTGGTCTCGCCTACGCTGTCGATCTTGCCAGTAACGCTGACGTTTCGCATGCCTGCCCGCAGCTCGCTAATTTTCATCTTTCAAAGGTAGCGGGAATAACTTGTAATAAAGGTTAGCCCTGAGGCAAGGGGTTAAAGTCGTCTAAATGCTTGATCGCTTTTTTAGGGTGAGTGCGAAAACCGCAAGAAGCCATCATCAATGCTGCGGCAGACTGCCCGACACCATGACGGGGTTTCCGCAATCAGTACAGACGAGCCGTGTTCCGGTTATTGTCCTCTCCCTCACTTCGTGCAGCGTCTTTGAATGACATTTTGTGCATAAGCGTGACATGGTTTCGGGTTTGGGCATATTTGCGACGTCTGTATTTGTATCACCTTCCAAATTAACTTTTCACGCACCCTGCCGCAAGTAAGAAATAAGGTCAGGTAGCGCCGGATAAAAGTGTCCGTGGAGGGGTAGCGAAGCCCGGTCAACCGCGCAGGACTCAAGATCAATGCGCACGGACGCCCATTGTCCCTCCGACAATGCGTAACCTGGAGAGATAAGTGATCCCGTCCCTTAGGGGTTCGTGGGTTCAAATCCCACCCCCTCCACCACTTTCGAGAGGAGGGTCGCAAGGTTCAAATTGATTTTTCGCTCCGGGATTCCCCGGCGTGGCTCGCAAGTCCGCGGTCCTAATTCCTGTCATAATTGCCGCGGTTGCCATCGGCATCATAGGTCTGGCCTTTACGCCTCAAGAAGTCAAGCAATCGAAGGCTGATTTTCCGAAGGGAACGGTCAGGATAAACGACGACGTAATAACTGTGGAAATTGCCCAGAGCGCCGCTGAGAAACAAAGATGGCTAACCTTCCAGTCTGACAAGCTGCCCCTTGACACAGCGCTTTTAATGAAATATGAGACTCCTGACCTCTATCAGGTTTGGATGCTTAACATAGAGTATAACCTGGATCTCGTGTGGTTCGATTCTTCCGGCAAAGCCGTGTATTTACTCAAGGACGTGCCGCCGTGCCAGAACCTTGTAGAGTCTCAGAGTTGCACCTACAAGACCACTGTGCCCGCGCAATATGTGATTGCGGCAACGGCCGGGTTTATAGACGCACATCGGATAACCACAGGCTCTCAGATGACGCTCATATCAGTTTGATTGTTCCAGCGGCAAATCACTTGCTAATCGAGCTCTTCAGTTCTTCGTAGGCCGTTCTCACCTCGTCGACCGCAGCTCCGTCCTCTAGCGTACTGATATCTCCGATGTTCTGGCCAGACGCTATTGACTTTAAGAGGCGTCGCATTATCTTGCCGCTCCTGGTCTTTGGCAGCCGCTCAACAAAGTGAATCTCCTCGGGAGTTGCAATTGGGCCTACCGAGTTTCGGATGTGTCCGGAGAGTTCCTTCTTTAGCTCTGAAGTCTTTGAAAAGCCCTCTTTCAGAACGACGAACGCAATAATCGCGTCGCCCTTTGTCTTGTCCGGCCTGCTAGTTACGGCTGACTCTGCTACGGCGGAATGGGAAACGAACGCGCTTTCAAGTTCCATGGTCCCGAGCCTGTGACCTGCGACTTTCAACACATCATCAGCCCTGCCAAGCAACCAGAGGTAGCCGTCAGTGTCCGATAGCGCATAGTCGCCGGGATAGTAATATGCCCGGCCGTGGCCAGAAAACTTTTCCCAGTAGGTCTTTTGATATTTCTCCTTGTCTCCCCAGAGTCCTAGCAACATACCCGGCCAAGGGCGCTTTATGACAAGATAACCCTTTGTTCCCGGTTCTACCGGGGCGCCGTTCTCGTCTACAAGCCCTACATCGACCCCTGGCACCGGAAGCGTGGCAGATCCGGGCTTCATTGGGATAGTCTCTATCGCTGGGCACATGCTTAGCATAATGCCTCCGGTTTCTGTCTGCCACCAAGTGTCAATTATGGGACAGTTTTCATTCCCTATGTTTTTGAAATACCACATCCATACCTCGGGGTTGATGGGTTCGCCTACCGTTCCTAGCAAGCGCAGTGATGAGAGGTCGAACGACTTTGGGACTGATTCCCCATACTTCATGTACATCCTGATCGCCGTAGGGGTCGTGTACAGGATTGTCGCGCCGTGCTTTTCGACCAGCGCCCAGTAGCGGTTTGGTTTCGGAAAGTCCGGCGCACCTTCGTACATGATTTGCGTCACACCGTGCATCAGCGGAGCATAGACCATGTAGCTGTGGCCCGTCACCCACCCGATGTCTGCGGTGCAGAAAAAGATGTCCTCGTCTTTGAAATCAAACACCCATTTGGCCGTCGCATAAAGATGTGTGAGGTACCCCCCGGTGCCGTGCATGACACCCTTGGGCTTTCCCGTCGTGCCAGATGTGTATAGAATGAAAAGAGGATGAGTGCTTTCCACCATCTCGGCGGGGCAGTGCCCCTTGGCGCTTTCCAGAAGTTCATGCCACCAGAGGTCTTTGGGCCCGAGCTTTGCCTCCAGTCCCAGCCGCTTTAGAACTATAACGTGTTTTACCGAGTCTGGCGGAGCTCCGACCGTCTTGCCCTCAAGCACCTCGTCTACGACGCGTTTGAGTTCAATTACTTTGCCCTTTCTTACCGCGCCATCCGCAGTGATAATGACCTTTGACCCAGCATCATTGAGCCTGTCTGAAAGTGCCTGAGAACTGAAACCCGAGAAAACGACAGAGTGCGTTGCACCTATCCTTGCACAGGCAAGCATTGCAATCGTAAGCTCCGGCACCATGGGCAGGTATATCGTGACCCTGTCACCCTTTTCCACACCTAGTGACTTTAGGACGTTTGCAAGCTTGTTGACGAGGCTGTATAGCTGAAAGTAGGTAAGTGTCCGAGTTTCGCCCCCTTCTCCTTCCCAGATAATTGCTGCCTTGTTCTTTCTTTCGGTGCTTATGTGTCGGTCGAGGCAGTTAACAGAGGCGTTCAAGAGTCCGCCGGAAAACCACTTTGCATAAGGCGGCTTCCAGTCGAGTACGGTGTCCCATTCCTTGAACCAAACCAAGTTTCTTGCCTGCTCGGACCAAAACTGTTCAGGATCGCTCAGGGCAGCGTTCATCATCTTTTCCACCCGCCTGCCTGGCTTGACCGTCACGTGCATTTTCCCGCCTTCTTCATAAATTCTCGAAGGACTAGACAATAGCGTCCAAGAAACTTTGTTTGTTTTTAAACCTATTTGCCATCAGGGGGCAAATGAGAGGGCCTTGTATCTAGTGACGGCAAGTAGTATATCAGATGCGTTGAGCGGATGCGAAGATCAAACGCCTCAGGAGCGGAAAAGGAGAATCGGCTGCTAAAGGCCAATCAAAGGGCGTCGCCGCGGAGAAGCGAACTACTTCTTGGCACCGAGCGTCCTGTTCTTAAGGCGCATTTGCATACCGTGGCATTTTCTGCACCTTGTGGCAGTGATCGGGTTCTTGCCCCCGCACTTGAAACATATCTTGAAGAACAGCCTGCGTTGCTGCGCAATCTGTTTTTTTGCTGCGTCGGTGATTGGCATCTTGTGTTACTTAAAGACCAGCTGTGCAAGGCGCATTTCTACCTTTCTATTCACTTTGTAGGGAATACGTAAAGGACTACAAGCAACTCATTGTTTCCAAAGAACTCGTGGGTCATTCCCTTTGGCACAAAAATAATACTTCCATCTCTTACTGGCACTTCGGCGCTTCCCAACTTCAGCATGCCCGAACCTCGGATAACGTAGTAGAGCTCGTCCAGGTCGTGCGCAGTCTGTGTGTCCTTGGCTCCCGGCGCAAGTTTGATGATGCCGGCCTCGAGATGCCCGAGCCTTAGAAAGTCAAAGAAGTACTCGCCTGGATTCCTATCGAAATAAAGCTCGAGCTCGTGCAGGTCAAACACTTTGGCGTCTTGGTTTTTCTTCATGGCTCATGCGCCTATCTGGTCGCCAGGATGTTAGCAGCAATCGTCAGGAGCGTATGATCACTTGCCTTCGGGTTCTTCCTTTCCGTCTGCGGAGTTGGCTTTAGGGTCGTCGCCCAGTTCCCTGTCGATGCGGGCACGCAATGACATGAAGCTGGAGAATCTGGTGTTCCACTGTGAGAAGAATGCTCTCTCCCGGATGCCTATGAAAAGCCAAGTGATTGCCATAAAGACCGTAAGGGAAAGGAACAGGATGACGATTCCTCCGGCCTCCGGCGAGCGTTCAAGCAGGAAGACCAGCAGCCTCGGATGGACCGCGAATATCGCCGCAACTATAAGCGACAGCGGTCCGAGAATGAACGCGGAAACAATAAGGAAGGTAAATAGACCCCTCGTCGTATTGAGGTGGAAAATCAGTTCGTCTAGCACCTCAAAGATGCTCTCGCGTCTATTTGGCCTGTCTTCAGCCATCGCTATAATCCTCCTTGCCCATCGAGCGCATAAATTGCTTCGTTAACTTTGTTACCTCTGCTCTCACTTCTTTGAGTCCCTCCTCGGGAACATCTCTTCATAGGGATCGAGTATCTGCCTGCAGAATTCCTTCCCTTTCTCTGTGACGCTGTACTTTACTATTTTCTTGTTTCCCCAAGGCTCTTCGGTTTTCTTGATAATTCCTTTTGATTCCATGTCATCCAGTATGTCCTTGTGCTTTACCAAGTTCAGGCCGCAATAGCTGAGCAGCGAGGTCTGGTTAAGTTCGCCGTATTCGGTGAGCTTTAGGATAATGTCTTTGCGAATATAGATCCTGTCTCGGTACTCGTGCGACATTCAGCCTGGCGCCTCTGTGAACATGTCGGACAAGAACCAACCAGCCATTTTTTGCTCGCCTGCTTGGCAGGCAGGCTATACTTCAAAATGGCTCATTAAAGTACGTTTAGGATTAACACTGTTCTGCCAGTCGCCCGAGCCCTAGAGAATCTTGAGCCTAATTTTAGATACATTCACAGCTCGTCCATCCCAAAGTTGTGGTAACACTGGTTGCACCTGAACTTTTCACGGCCAGGGTTGCCGGAAACTACGTCAAGTTGGCTCTTGGTCTTGCATTTCGGGCATCTGCCATAGATTGTCTTCTTTGGCATCGTGTCAAGATATTGGTGACATAATCTGCAATATAATAATACCCTGATTGACAGTATGGCACCAGTCGCACTGTCACACAAAGTACCCCCCAAACCTCGGCTTGCCGATTATTCTGCCGCTTTTCCTGTCTCTCGATATCGTCGATTTCCTGGGCACCATGCCTTCGGTTGGCACGAGGTACAGGGCGTCGTAAATATTGACCAGGACGTATTCGTACCTCCACAACAAATACCTGTCAACGTCATTCATAAGGCTCTTGACATGAACAGCTTCCTGTGTTCTTCCGGTCGCCAAGAGCACGTTATCTTTCCATATCTGATACTTGTCCCACGTTGTATCCGAATCTTGCGGCCTGTTCCGAGCGAAAAGTAGTGAGGGTCTATAGCCGACAATAAGCCCAAAAGACAGCATGAAAAAGCCCAGAAGAAAATTCATGCCCCTGCCCATATCCAAGATTCTCTGAGTAAAAACATGCGAGGTCGAAGCGTTTTGTTGGTCGGCCATACCGGGAGTAGGCGGCGCAGGAGTTGTGGAACCAAGACTCGCGGGAACTATGGCGCCGTTGACAAGGACGCATCCAAGAATGCAGGTCACAACAGACACTATGCCTTTACGAATTACCGATAGTAACAATACGAAAAAGCAGCCTATCGCTACCACCTGCAAGCCAATGATTGCAGGACCCCCTAGTGGTTCGACTCGTGAGGATGTCAGGAATATTAGTGCCAAGGTGGACATCACGATCAAGTCGAGTACAAAGAGGCCATTACTGCGACGCTCGAGCCAGCCTACAGAATTTGGCTGTCTGGCTTTGTCAGAGGTCCGAGAAACCATTCAGGACAGCTTCCCTACCCTATATCTTTGGACGATGTTGCATTTAACGTTCTTGCCTCCGCAACAGTTTAGTTTGACATCATCTATTGTCAGGTATCTGCAGTGGCACCCTTTGGATTTCTAAAGAAAAAAGATTCGCCTCAAAAGGAGCCTGAGGATGCGGCCGGCAGGATTGCTTCCGGGTCCGGCTTCGAATCCAACCCATCGGAGCAAATCCCGATATCGCGGGCGCAGGATTTGCTGCGTGACTTGGAACTCGAGAAGGTCAGGCGACTTTCAGTTCAGCTCGAGCCGGTCAAGACGGCAGTAGAGGCGTCTCTTTCTAACCTCGCAGCGATTGCCAAGGAGATGGAAAACGAGGAGATTAAACTGGAAGGATTGGAGCAACGCCATCGTTCCGTAATAGAGAACTCGAGAAAGACGGTGGTGGCAAGCCTCAAGCGCGAGGCTGCGACCGAATTGACCCTCCCCGCGACCGCTAACGATGCAAAAAAGTTCCGGGAGCGGATGGAATCGCTTATGAGGAGATTCGGCGAGGTCAGCGGTTCCCATAGCAAGCTTTTGAACGTCTTTCTGAAAAAACATGCGGCGCGGATGAAGCGCGAGTTTGAGCGGCTTGAAGAGCAGCTTTCTATCACGCGCTCGGCGGTATCGGAACTTGAACAGGACAGGGCTCCTATAATCCGCTGCACCAGTTTGCTCAACAGCGCCTCCCAAATGATCCCTTCGCTGGCCGCAATGGAATCTTCAATCGCGGATCTGCGGGCACTGGCAAGTGATCTCGAAAGTCAAATCGAGTCGACCCGCATCGCTCTTGACGCACTGCAGTCATCGGATGCTTATCGTCGTGCGCAGGTTTCTCTGGCAAACATGAGCGAGCTGGAGCAAAAAAAGAAGGAGAATGAAAACAGCGCAGATAAGCTGTTCTCACACATTTCCCGGTTGTTGACAAAGTACTCTTACGGCGTCGACAAGGAAACTAATCGCCTCCTTACAATCATGATCGAGGAGCCGTCGCAGGTCTTTGAATCAGATGCCGGGCCGTTCCTCATCCTGTTATCTAATGTCCGCTCCTCCCTGGTTACAGGCAATATAACGGTTAAAGACGGTGAAAAGATGGTCGGTTACCTGGAAACCCTGGTAAACACGCTTCCCTCCTTACATCAGCGGAACAGGGAAATCGCTGCTCTGCTTGACGGGCTTGCCCGAGAAGACGAACTGCAGGCTGCAAGCCAGGCAAGGAGCCTCGAAAGAGCATTATCTGACCAGCAAGAGCGGCTCTCGAGCACCCGTCAGTCTATCGAGCTTCAGAGCAGGCAGCTCACGCTGAAAAAGGGTGAAGTTGTTGCCCTTTTAGCTGAAGCCGAGTCGGTAATCTTTTCGCTGACGTCGCCAAAAAAATATGCAATCCGCGACAGTTAGCGCACGAGTCTCTGTGGGAGGATATGTTTCAAATCGCAACGCGAAAAAAGCTCTGCTGACGCACAGCATGTGGTGCTCCCACCAAGGGAGACTTGCAACACATTCATCTCCAGAATAGCGAAATGACGCCGAGGCCTAAAATGCAAAGGCCGCCGTATGAAATTTGTCGGATGCCTAGATATAATCCAAGCAGGGCCAGACCCACGCCTGAAGCCATCATCAGAACCTCTCCTTTTCGTCGCTGACTCTTGAAGAGGCGTATCTGTGCCATTCCGATCAGCTAGTTAATAATTGCGCTTTATAAAACTAGCTTGCAAGGCCTATGCCAGTGCGGTGCTCTTGTTAACCGGTACCGTTAGGGTGCGATCTCGGCCAGCCTGTTTGATGCCTGCCATATCACTAGCGTAATGCTTTAATATCGCTTGCGATATTGCTAGTGATATGATATCTGAATGGCTATCCCGTGTTGGAAGCGCTATCCCGAGAGGGTTCTCTCGGCAATATATCCTCAGCCTGCTAAAAGAACAGCCGATGACTGGCAAAGAGATTATCGACAAGGCGACGGTACAGAGTGACGGCAAGTGGCGGCCGTCTCCCGGCCTTATCTATCCCCTTCTGAAGCGCCTTGAGGGCGAGGGGTTGGTCACTATGGATGACGACGGCAAGTACGCCATAACAAAGAAGGGAAAGATGATTACCGAAGATCTCGAGTCGTTTAGCGGAGTAATGCAGAAGCAGATCGATGTGGTACTTCGCGTCGGCAACGTGGGTAAATTCGTGGCGATGGATGTCATTGACCGTCTCTCAGCTGTGGGATCTGCTCTAAGCTCGAATCTCGATTCAATGACAGAAAAGGAAAAAGAAAAATACAGAGAGTTTCTGCTTGCCGAGCTTAGAAAGCTTGATGAAAGCAGCACTTCTGGGTCAGGCGGCACAAAAGTGAAAGTGGAGTAGATCTGTTTTCCGACTACAGAATCATCTACTAGGGGAATACTAGAGAAGTTTTTATCCAACCCCTGTACTCCCACTTGTTAGTGAAGTACCGAAGTCGAACGGACATCGCCGCGGCAATTCTTGAAATTGCTCTTGATGGCGCGATAAAAACCAAGATCATGTACAAGGCTTTCCTTTCCTTCCCACAGCTGAAAGAATATCTTGGTCTGCTTGAAGAGCGTGGATTGCTCTTACACGTCGTTGGCGATCAGGAATATCGTACAACTGACAAAGGAAAGGAATTCCTAAAGATGTACAAAGACATCGGTCAGATAATGTTCCCGCCGAACTACTCAAAAAAACCGACAGCGCTACAGAAAGGCTGACAGGCTCTTGATTCCTACTATGGCCTGCTTTAGCTCAGTGGCGCTCACGCTAAGCTTCATGGCATCATAAGCTGACGCATCTGGCGTTTGAAGCGGAGAGTGGACCGAGCGCTCCCGCAAAAAGTGTAGTGCAACCTGCACTCGGGCGTCTCTTGCCTGCATGCCTACACCGTCCACTTTAATTATAGAGTTTGAAGGGGCATCAGCGATTGCGTCGCCCAAATTCTCCTTGAACATCTTTGCCCTCCCGATCTCCTCGAGTGCTCCCAAGTACCAGCCCGCGGCGACATCAACTTTGCCGTCGTTTACTGCAGTAAATGCAGAGTCAATCTGTTCTACAGCTCTTCTTCGCGCTGCCGCTATCCGTTCCTGCTGGTTCACTTACAATCTGCGCATGGCCGAGGTATTTAGATTAAACCCATGGCCAGGGCTTGACGTTTCTAATCTCGCATTGTTTCCTGATTACGCTTCTTGCCAGACTTGATGCTTCCTCTTCTGCCTTGCCTGACTGAAGGTATTGCAAGAACATCTGTTCGTATAACGCCTTGGCCCTGCCTTCTCCAAATTCCTTGTATTGACGAAAAGAAGGCGCTGACTTGGGAGCGTTGTTTTGTGACATCATTTCCAGATGCTCACGCCTGCAGTCGACGCATCCCTCTTCAAAGCGGTCAAGATGGACTGTGCATTTGGCCAACTACATCACAGGCTCTCGGAATGTATCAAGCCGCCCGTTACTGCCTAACTTGATTCCCATGACTTCAAGAATCCGAGAGGCTTCGAGGGAACCTTCCCTTGATACTATACTTGAGGCGATCTTGAGCCGGTATGGGACCGACCAGTGCTGGCCTATCTTATATTTTCCATGCATCTCGACCGGAGTCACTTTAATTATCGCCACTTCCTCCACAACTCGCATACTGGCCGTCAGTGGGTCATAACCTCCTTCCTTTTGATACTTTTTCATCAGCGCATTCAGGGCCATTGCCTTCTCAATTGCATCGCCGACGATTTCAGCCCTGCCCTTGATTACCACGCTTATGTACAGAGTGTCCGCCTGCGATGCGTCGGAAGGGTGAAAATAGTATGAAGGCAGGAAGCAGACGTGCTGGTCTACTTCAAATCCTACGCGTGAATTTCTTTTGAGGTTATCTAGTTTCTCACCGTGTGGATGGGAGTGCATGTACACGCAGCCGCTCACGAATACAAAGTTCATTGGTATCACCTGCGGAAAGCCTCCTTGGTCAATCGTTGCAATGCGCCCGACAGGCTGCGTATTTAGGAATTCTTCAATGCTTCTGGCCGACTGGATCTCGAAGCGTTTTGTCAGCTGCACGACTGCTCGCCGAAAAATGGTGAGTCATGCTCCCGTTAAAAGATAACGGAGTCGTGGATTCGAGCGAGTGGGGAGACGGATTTTATAACAGTGAATGCGCAGATTGCTGTCCTCAAATGGAACCTGAACGAGAGCCGATGGTCTTTAGGGTCAACCAGCTTACTGACACAGGCGCAAATGTGTCCCTAGCGCTGTCTGAGGATGTTGAGCTGGAATCAGTCTCGCAGCAGCAGATGATGCTCGAGGCGGTTGAATCATCAGTAACTGACAAGGAAGTAAAAGAACAGATAAAACCACTCCTCGAAGCAATTATGAGATCCCAGCCACAGACCTTCATTCGCACCTACCCTCAGACCGTAATCCAGGTGACAATGCCAAGAACAAGCTATGAACGGATCGGGAGTCCAAGGGTAGGAGACCGCGTCCGAGTAGAGCTTAGCAGGGTCACCTAACCTCGAGCTCTTTATTGAGCCTGTCTAGCTCCGTAATGGGAAGCGAGCAGGTGAAGTCCCTGCATACATATGCCGTCTCGCTTGCATCCGATGCTGCTCGCCCCTTGAAAAACGCGAGATTTTGCAGCGACCGGATTTGTTCGACCGAGGCGCACACGATCACCGCACTGGGAAGGAAAGTGCCGGAGAGCCAGCGTGCCATCGGGCCATGAGCCGCCTTTGCAACGAGCGCTATCTCGACTGGCTTTTTCACGTACAGGTAAATGGAAATCAGCAGCTGGCCGAAGCCAAACGGGTTCTCCGCAGCAGCCTTGCCTCCTGCCTCCATCACCTTTTCCGAGTGCGTCAGGTATTTTTGCTGTCCCGTAATCTGATAAAGCCTTGAAAGATTGTAAGCCGCCATCGAATTGCCGCTTGGAACTGCAAGATCGTAAAAGTTCTTGGTTCTGATTATCAGCCTCTCGTGATCTTCTGAAGTAAAGTAAAAGCTTCCCTCCGTAGGGTCCCAAAAGCGTTCTAGCATGAGGTCTGCCAGCCTTGTAGCGAGGTCAAGGTAGCGGATCGATGGGTCAATTGAGAAAACATCTATCAGAGAACCAACAAGGAACGCATAGTCATCCAGGTAAGCGGCATTTCTTGCAATCCCATCCTTGAAGCTGTGATAAAGCCCATTTCCCACCTTGCTGGAGAGCCGGCGTTCAATGAAATCGACCGCCTTTCTCGCGGCGTCGAGATACCTCGGGTCGGAAGTGGTCTGATAACCCTTCACAAAGGCCGAAATTGCAAGGCCATTCCACGATACGAGAACCTTCTCATCCCTTGAAGGCGGAGTCCTTTTTGCCCTGTACTCGTAAAGCGCTTTGCGTGACTGGGATAGTATGTCGGAAACGTGGTCTTCTGTCAGTCCGTACTTGGTTGCGAGTGCCGCCAGTGGCGTTCTCACGTTCAAGATGTTCTTGCCCTCAAAGTTGCCAGCGTCTGTAACCCCATAATAATCGCAGAAGAGCTTGGCCTTTGCCGTGTCGGCCAGGACCTGTTCTATCTCGCTTTTTGACCAGACATAGAATTTCCCCTCGACTCCTTCAGAGTCAGCGTCAATGGCAGAGTAGAAACCGCCTTCAGGGTGAGCCATCTCCCGCAGCAGAAAATCAAGCGTTCTACGCACGACTGACAGGTACTCTTCTCGTTTGGTCACCTGGTATACCTCGGCGTAAAGCTGAACCATCAGCGCATTGTCGTACAGCATCTTCTCAAAGTGAGGTACTAGCCACTTTTGATCTGTTGAATACCTCGAAAAGCCTCCTCCTAGATGGTCGAATATTCCACCGGCTGCCATCTTATCGCACGCGAAGAGCACAAAGTCCCTGAACCTAGAGATGCCCGACAAGTCGTAGTACCGGAGAAGAAACATCAGGTTTGTGGGATTTGGAAACTTTGGAGCCTGCCCGAATCCGCCGTAAATTGAGTCTCCCATCTGCAATAGGCTCACTGCGGCCTCATCCAAAATGGAACGCGATAATTGCGAGGACGCGGCGCCTGGCGAAATGTCTCTTGAAGTGTCTGCCAGAGCACGCATGAACTCAAGGCTTGCCGCCTCAATTTCGCTCCTCCGATTCTTGTACGCATCGGACAATTGCGTCAAGATAGCTGGAAAACCTGGCATACCGTATCTGCCGCCGTCTTTGGGAAAGTACGTCCCGACGTAGAAGGGCTTCTGGTCCGGCGTCAGGAACACCGAGAGAGGCCAGCCGCCGGTACCCGATGCTAGCTGACATACTCTCTGGTAGATGTCGTCTATATCGGGTCGCTCTTCCCTATCGACTTTGATGTTGACAAACCTTTCATTCATCAGATCCGCTACCTGTTGATCTTCAAAGGACTCATGAGCCATAACGTGGCACCAATGGCAAGAGCTGTATCCAATACTCAGAAAGATTGGCTTGTCTTCACTCCTTGCCTTGGAGAGGGCCTCTTCTCCCCATGCAAACCAATCCACGGGATTATGAGCATGCTGCAAGAGATATGGACTCGTTTCATTTGCAAGCCTGTTCTTTTTCCCCCTATTCTCGCTCGGTAAGACTCCTTCTACCACCAAGATACACTGTTTACCAAAACTGGGTCGCCACGCTATTTAGAGTTGTTTTTTGAGGCGGGGAGGAATCTGGTCCGGCATCGCGCAATACCTCTGCGGTCAAGCTTTTCGCCCGCAGGAAAATGCTAAGTGAAGCCTATAGTTGTCTGGAGAAATACGTCAAAGCCTTTATTAGAAAGCGTCTACATTTTTGAGTTGAAGTCCCAGTCTAGCATCTCATTGCGGGATACAATGCGAAATAACAGAATTGATGCTCGTTTCTCTAAAGGTTTATATCAGTGACTCGTAAAGGTATCGAGCGAACGCATCAGTCAAGGCGGCGTCAGTGATGATGTTGGTCGTAGTGCCATTTTGTGATTCACTGACCTCCAGTTGCGCTCATACTATGGGGATTCAATGTAAACATTGGATCTGACATTGGCACACGAACCCAACGAACCCGCACAAAACAGGTCGTCCGGTCGTACTCTTTAAAAAATAATAGGATTGACTCCGGTTGATCCTGCCGGACCCGACTGCTATCAGAGTGGGACTAAGCCATGCGAGTCAACGCCGTAAGGCGTGGCATACGGCTCAGTAACACGTAGTCAACATGCCCAAGGGACGTGGATAACCTCGGGAAACTGAGGATAAACCGCGATAGGCCAAGATTTCTGGAATGGATCATGGCTGAAATCTACATGGCCCTTGGATTGGACTGCGGCCGATCAGGCTGTTGGTGAGGTAATGGCCCACCAAACCTGTAACCGGTACGGGCTTTGAGAGAAGGAGCCCGGAGATGGGCACTGAGACAAGGGCCCAGGCCCTATGGGGCGCAGCAGGCGCGAAACCTCTGCAATAGGCGAAAGCTTGACAGGGTTACTCTGAGTGATGCCCGCTAAGGGCATCTTTTGGCACCTCTAAAAATGGTGCAGAATAAGGGGTGGGCAAGTCTGGTGTCAGCCGCCGCGGTAATACCAGCACCCCGAGTGGTCGGGACGATTATTGGGCCTAAAGCATCCGTAGCTGGTTCTGCAAGTCTTCCGTTAAATCCACCTG
>JBDUUL010000007.1 GCA_039938515.1 Nitrososphaera sp.
AATGGCTGGATACTCCCGGCCACGCGTCGTCGGAGAAAAAGCCGTTTATGAAGAGGGAGAAGGACTGCATATTCTGCCTGGCATGCGAGAACGTCTGCCCGCCTCAGGCAATCAAGATATTCAAGAAGGGATAGACAAACAGCTCGGGAGCGGACCCGACCTACCGGACTCTAAACCCTTTCATGCACTATCTATAAATAGAAACAACAGATCATCAAAGGCTCAAGGCTGATTTCTCGTAGTGTATGGCCCCGCCCCTTTCCTATATTCAATCTTTATCGTGCTGAGCATTGTCTCAGCATTTTACACCCTTAATTTTTACTACCTGGCGTACAGGTCGCAACGCAACGTCAAACACGAGAAGGCAAAGAGGACAACCGCGAGGATCCCGGACGACAAGGCGCTCCCGCTTGTCACGGTACAGCTGCCACTATACAACGAGCGCTACGTCGCAAGGAGGCTCATAGACTCCGTTTGTAGCATGGACTACCCGAAGGAGAAGCTCCAGATCCAGGTTTTGGATGATTCGGACGACGGAACCATAGAGATAATCAGCTCCATTGTCAGCGAGTACAGGAGGAAGGGCTTTGACATCTCTCATATCCATCGGACTGACAGGACAGGCTACAAGGCCGGTGCCCTCAAGGCCGCAATGAAGTCTGCAAGTGGAGAGTTTATAGCAATTTTCGACGCCGACTTTATTCCGCCCGACTGGTTTTTGAAAAGATCGCTACAGCAGTTCTATGCGGATTCGCGAGTCGGTCTGGTCCAGTGCAAATGGGGACACGTGAACGAAAAATACTCCACGCTCACCGAGGCCCAGGCCGTTTCACTTGACCTTCACTTCTTGGTAGAGCAGAAGGCGAAGAGCATGACGCACCTTTTCATGAACTTTAACGGGACCGCCGGCATGTGGCGTACGGCCTGCATATCTGATTCCGGCGGCTGGCACACAAGCACGCTTGTCGAGGATTTGGACCTGAGTTACCGGGCACAGATCAAAGGATGGAAGTGCGTGCTCCTTGAAGACCTAGTTATTGATGCGGAGCTCCCGGTTCAAATGAACGCCGCAAAGCGGCAGCAATTTCGCTGGTCCAAGGGCTCCATACAGGTAGCGGTCAAGCTCATGGCAGATATCGCCCTGGCAAGAAAGCTGCCGTCTGACACTAAACTTCAGGCGTTTGTGCAAATGACAAGGCCGATTGTCAACCCACTGCTTCTTGCGCAGTTTCTGATATTGCCGATGCTGCTTGCAATGAATTTCAGGCTGTACAACTCGGACTGGGGACCTGCCGCCGTCATTATCACGTACCTTGGCATGGGTCCGCTAGGTTACATGTACGCGATTAAAAAGGCCTGGAAAGGAAAAAGGATCTGGCACACGAAAGCAAAACAGTTCTTGTTTCTGATGTTCTTTGCGACGGGAATTTCAGTTACGGCTTCAGTTGCGGTATTTGACGGATTATTTGGCAGGAAGAACGAGTTCTTGCGAACTCCCAAGTTTGGCGTCGTGAACAAGGGAGATGACTGGCGCAACAAGGACTATGTCCTTCCGTTTACCAAGACGACCCTTCTAGAGATATTTTTTGCAATATACGGGTGCATAAGCGTGTTCATAGCAATCTTCTCTGGAAATCCGGTGTATGCGCCAATATTTGCAATCTCGACCACAGGATTCGTATACGTCGCGTTTCTCAGCATTTCCCACTCCTCGTTCAGGAAATCGAGAAAGAAGGCGAACTCCGAGATTGCCCAGCCACCCAAAGCCGACCTCCTGGAAAGAAACAGCGAGCCGGGGGCAGAATACGGCATTTCGCAGAGCGTCGCGGTAATAAGGCCCCGTGAAGGTGGCGGAACAAGAATAGCGCAGCGCCTCTTTCTGCCAGGAGTCCTTGCGTTCCTTATCTTCGGAGCTGCAATGGCCATGCTCGGATACGAGAGAGCAATCTACCCGCTCAATACGGCATCTTCGCTTCTAGTACTCGCCGAGTCCGCACAAACGCCCGACCAAATGGCCGAATACGTCAAGATAAGCAAAGCCTTGCTGCCAGAGTCAGGCAACCCTGTCTGGGTATTCCCCACTCCCCGGACCGACTACTCGAATATCCAAGCCACTCTTGACGACGTGCTAAAGAGGGGAAGCGACATGACAACTGTCGAGCCCAATTCTGAAGAGTACAATACCGAGCTTACGGATCTCAGGCATTCAATCGAGATCGTAAAACTGGACATCCAAGAGTCAATTCCCTACGTATATGTCAGCATCAGCAATATCATTATCAGCATCGTATGGATAGCCGCAATCCTCATGGTATTTGGCCTCACAAGAAAGGCCTCTGCAAACCAGAAAGCAGTCCAGTTCAAGACTGCCTGACGCACGCAGCCACATTTCCAGAGGGAAAGGAAATGCAGCAGTGAAAGTGGGTGGGCGGGCGAATGCTGGCTAATCGCGACTCTGTGTAGTCTTTACACGGCGGCTTCGCAGAGCGATAACTAGTGGCAATGCAAACGCGGCTGTCGAGATCAAGGCCATAGATCCTAATGGGAATTCAGGGATTGCCGTTGTACCCAGAATTGTCAAAGTTCGCTGACCTGAACCTTGGTGAACCACGGAGATCTGGGTGTAATTTTGGCCTACAATTACGCTCGCCGCGCCCGTCTGGCTCTGGCTTTCTGGGAGTGATAATTCGTAATTTCCGGCTGAGGCATTACCCACGGTGATAATCCTGACAGGGATCTCGTTTCCGTCCACCATAACCTTGTAAACCCCCGACAGAAGCGACATGGGGATCTTGGCCGTGGTATTGCTTGAGCCGGACAGACCATTAAGCGTAATTGTTATCGACTTGTCCTGCTGGCTGAACGCTACCTTTTGCACCGTAGAGTTTGTGGACACTGGTATCTGGAATATCGAGGCTCCAAGTACTATGCCATAGGTTTTTGAAACAACCGGAACCGAGCTGATTATGGAGGGCTTTACCGGAGTCGAGCCTCCGAGCGATGTCAGCACTGATTCAAGGCTGGCGATGTTGCAGGTCGCACAGCTGCCCGACGAATCTGTAAAATAGATTATGCTGATACCGTCTATCTTGTCTCTAATCAGGCTGGTTGTGCTTGTGATGTAATCCGGCGTAGAGTACTGCAGAGAGTACTGCAGCATTACATGGACTGCAGGGTTCTTGCTTTTGGCATAATCAGATATGGCCTTGACATTTGCAGTCAGGCTTGAAGTATCAAATGCCACTTTTTGCATCTGCATAATTATCGTGTCCACCTTGCTGTAGTCAATGGACTGGTAAAGGCTCAAGAGATATTGCCTGTCCGGGGTGACGCCAAATTTGTACCCCGCAGCATGGACCAGGTCTGCCGCCTGGCTTATCGATGCGGCAGGATCGGCCTTCTCAGAATCAGGGGTTAGAGGCCAATGTTCGATATCGTAAACTATCATGTTTGGCTTGTTGGATAGCGTGCTTGCAGTGGAGATGGCGGTCTTCAGGTCATCGATTGACGGGCCATACATTACCTTCGTTTGGAGCGGGAATTGCGAAAAAAGGCCTCCCGTACGGTCGATAACCTGATAGTTCGGAGAGTCACCATAGTGTTTTTGCAGCGTACTTATGAGAGCGGAACTGCGATCGGCAGTGAAGACCCCTATAGTAAGGGGTTGCGCGGTACTGTCGGCGTAAGCGCTTTTCGTCGCGCTCATGCCGCCGCCTATTGAAGGCAGCAATGAAATAATTACGAGTGCAAAGGCACCAAACGTCAAATAACTCTGAAAGTTGATTCCAGCGCCCTGAATCAATTGCAGGGAACTTTACCGATTTGCAAGTAATAAACCTAGTTAAATTCTGCTGTAACAGAGTACTGCTACTTTCGTATCCCGCGACTTGTGTAGGCACAAGTTCGGCTTTTAACGATGTATATTCCCTCCGACAGGCACGTATCGCTTAAGAGGAGACTAGTGTATGCCTTACGGACAAGTCTGATCTTAAGTAAAATGCAATATTCCCTAGTTCTGTGAGAATATTAGAGGACTCGAATCTCTTTCGTTCTAACACCAATAGAGAATTCTACTGCAAGAGAATACCTACAACGACCAAGGATCAACCCATAAAGTCGCGGTCCAGAAAGGAAACGAGCGTCGTCGGTCTGGCTTTGGCCTTTTTGATTCTTTCCTCCAGTTTTGCTGTTCTGGGACTTTCACCGAATAGAGCAGCGGTGGCAGCTCCGTCGTGCGTCCAGCTCACTCCTGTTGGAGAGACTGCGAGCAGCTATTCTGCCCCCTTTTCTCCCGGACTTGCAATTGACGGCAACCTAGACTACCATTCGAGATGGGCAGCATACGGAGCCGGCCAGTACATTGACATAAAACTGCCATCCGCAAGCACAATTTGCGCGGTAGATATCGCATGGTATAGAGGAAATGCAAGAGTCTATTCATTTGATATCTCGGGTTCCGCAGACGGCTCGCAATTTACCAAGGTGTTTACCGGTAAGAACACGGGCAAGACGCCGTCATTTGAGGCATACACGCTGCCCCCTTCTACTACAGGTAGCTACGTAAGGATCACCGTCAACGGCAACACCGAAAACAGCTGGGCAGGAATCAAAGAGGTAAAGATAATCGGCTTCACTGACTCCATCAGCCCTCCTCCTACGCTGCCAACGACCGTTTCAATTACAACCCCCACAAGCGGCCAGAGCTTCAACACTACTTTGGGCGAAAGCTCGGTATGGCTGAATGTTTCCGGCACGACGACTAACCGCGGCGCGGGCGTTCAGGGCGTCGAGGTGAGCGTCGATAGCGGTCCGTACCAGGGAGCAAATGCTGGTGGATCCGGATGGGCCACGTGGACAGCAATAGCTAATCTATCATCAGTTGCAGGCCCCCACACCATTACGGCGCGCGTTAGTGACCTGAGCGGGAATCCAAGCACGGACTCGGTGACCGTTTCGGTGGCCGCGCCAAGCCCGCCGCCCCCGGTCCCTCCGCCGACGAATGGCAGTTTTGCCCTTTCGGTTTTCCCGGTGGGAACAAGGCCGACAGCCGCGCAGGTAGCGGAGCTCGCCCCCTATGTTGACCAAGCCGCCCAGTTCGGACCCTCGCCCCCATCGACGGCAACCCCGGCATTCCTCAGCCTATGGACATCCTACAGTTCCATAACCAAAATAGTCGTGACGCCTTCGGCTGCAAACATCGACAATACCATCGCCACGGCGAGAAACACTCCAGGCACTGGTTACATTGTCTATGACGCTGAAGGATGGACTCTCACCCCCACAAACGAGCAGACAAACCTGGCCAGCTACATTGACAGTACAGCAACAACAGTGCATGCTGCAGGGTTCAAGTACGGGATTGCGCCAACCAGAGGCTTCCTCGAATCCGTAAAGAATTCCATCGATTGGTCAAAGATTGACCTGGTCATAATACAGCTGCAGAACGTCCCTGACGATGCAACATTCATGCAGGTTGTCAAGGACGTCGTCCCGATTGCCCAGGCTCAAAACCCAAACATACAGATATTTCTTCAGCAGAGGCCCGACCCGGCGCACAACCCTTCAGAAGACATAATCACGAGATGGACCGACGCGAGAAGCGCATACCCGGCGGGCAACATAGGGCTTGCGTTTCTTTATGATGCGGCACAGCAGCAGTATATCTTGGACCTCCTGACGGCCCTAGGAAAGAAATAGTGCAGGTACGGCCGCCTTTCCTTTCCTTTTTTTATCAAGATTAACAGAAAAAGATATCCGCTATTCTAGAAGATTAGAGAAGCTAATTTTATATATTTAGCTAGAGAAATTTATCGCGGAAGTTTCACAGGAACGTAATAGTATGACTGATTCAGCTAGCACCATCCTCCCGGTAAAGGGAAACGATGGATCTGCCAGCAAAAGGGGACCTTTAGCGTCTCTTTTCGGATACTTTCCCGCTCGCCTGATGATGGCTGCATGTGTGTTTAGTTTTCTGTTCATGGCAAACAATGCCGCGGTCCAATCCTTTGAACAGGAGGTAATTCTTCGGATTCTACACGCCTTCAATATCCCTTCGACGCTGATAAGCGGGAACGTCTATGTGGGAAATTCCTTTGCAAGTACGAGAATAATTCCGGCAACCTATCTCCACGGCCTCTACCTGGTTTTCATGGCCAGCCTTCTTTTCAGCGCGGACACTAGCATGAGAATTCGCGCCAGAATAGTCGGATTCATGGGGATAATGTTTTTTGTCCTTGTCGGAGGCCAGGCACTGGTTGCCGCGGGCAGCTACTTTTTCGGTCACCCGACTGCGGCCGGAATAATTCAGATCTCAGTCATTGTAAACGCGCTGAGCGCGGGTGGCGTTCTTGAGGCCTTTTTCTTCTCGACGCTGGCGCTGCCCAAGGCAGGGAAGGTAAAGCCCCTGATCAGGCGCAACTACAAGAAGGAATATGTGTACCTCTCTATCATGCTGCTTGCGTCTGCGCTGTCGATCTATTTCCTGCTCGGGATATCAGACATTACAGAGGATTCTGTTCTGACAGCGTATATTGCGATTCAGATTCCGACCATAATCGGCTTTAGGTACTATGTGTCTTACTTTTTCGCGCAGACCAGGCTCCCGGGGTGGGCGTCGGTTCAGAGAAAGGATGTCACTCTGCCCGTCTCATTCTTGATTCCCGCGTACAACGAGGAAAAGACGATAGGCCAGCTTATAACGTCCATTGACAGGGCTGCGGCCAAATACGAGGGAAGTGTTGAGATTGTACTAGTAAACGACGGCTCTAAAGACTCCACTGCATCCGTGGCTGAGGAGGCGTTCAAGGGCCTAAAGCATGCAAGCTACAAGCAGTTCAATACAGAGAACCAGGGCAAGGGCAATGCCCTTGAATTTGGACTGCAGCACTGTACGGGAGAAATTATTTTCAGACTGGATGGCGATTCTATCGCGGACGAGAACTGCATAAAGCCGATTGCCAAACACTTTCGCGACCCTGCGGTCGGATCGGTCTCTGGAATGATTTTCCCCATAGAGCTAAAGAGCATATGGCAGAAATCCATGATTCTTCTGGGCTGCTTTTTCATTTTTTACAAAAAGGGCGACGAGGTGACAGACTCGATACTTGTTCAGCCGGGAGCGTTTTCGGTGTTCAAGAGAGACGCGCTGGTAAAGATAGGGGGCTGGAGGTCAGACCAGTACGGCGAAGACGGCGAGATTACGAACCGTCTTGGCAGGTACGGATACAAGAACGAGTTTGAACCGTTCGGCGTATCCATGTCTGAGGTGCCGGTCACGTTTGGAGACCTGCGCAAGCAGAGGGTAAGGTGGGCGCTTGCGTTTTTCCACTCACGTTCCATGAACCTTGGGCTCCTCAAGGAATTTGCAGGTCCCCGGAGCCTGCTGTTCCTAGACAACCTCCTGAACCACGGTGGCAACTACCCGTCCTGCATATTCATTCCTTTTTTTGCGGCCGCTCTTATCTTTGGAGTCAAAGAATTTGATCCCCGCAACCTTGCTCTGTTTTTCCACATTCCGCTGAAGATTGCGTTGCTCCAGATCCTGATAAGTTCGGTAGAGGTCGTGATTTACGTGTACTTTTTGAGGCGCTTCAAGAAACTTCACTACTTGAAGTACGTACCTTTCATGCCAATTTACAGGGGCATCATGTCCATGCTATTTAGGCCAGAGGCGCTGGGAATCCTGCTCTCGTTCACCGCAAAGAACAAGGTCTATACCAAGGAATCGTACAAGAAGCTGAGGAAGTACATCCGCGGCTGATTGTATTTTGCGACTCGTGTTGTATCAGTCTATCTGTTCTTTGGATGTTCAGCATCTAAACTTGTACCAGCCTACTGCTGTGTAGTAAGAAGCAGAATGTGTTCGCTTGACGAATCGGCAGAGTTTGTAAAATCCATTATGAAAAAATAGAGTATGGGCGCGGTCGCTATTTTACTCGGCGACCGCTGCCTCTATCAGCCGGCAGTCACAGTGAATGTACTCCGTGCAGAGTTTCCGGAGCCGTCAAGCGCTCTGATGAAATAGCTCCCAGCCACCGCGTTGGACGGGACGACAAAGGTTGCACTAAACGAGCCGGTGCTGTCTGTCACGACTGTAGGAGGGGATGTTGTGAGCCTCAGGGTGCCTATCGTGATTGTGACTGTTGATGAGGCAGCAAATCCCGTTCCTTTGACGCTGACGGTGGCATTATGTGCGCCAGAAGTCGGAGTGAGGGCTATTGAAGGCACGATTCTGAGTTGTCTGGAGAGAGTAGACGCTGAATCTTGCACGAGGACGTAATGGTTGCCAGCGGTGGATGGCGGAACGATTAGACTCGCATTGAAGGAGCCATTCCTGTCGGTGGCCACAAGGCTGGGCGTGGTCGTGAGGACGCCCCCGTCAAGTGTGACGAGCAGGTTTGAATTCGAGACAAATCCGGTGCCGTTGATGAAGATATTGTTTCCAACGATTGCCGATCCCGGGTTCGATCCAAGCGCCGGAATCACAAGAATCTGGGCATTGGCTATGCTGTGAGTAGGCGTCGTAGAGGTAGCAACTATGTTGTAGACCCCGTTGCCAGTCCTCGGGATTGTGACGGAGGTCGAGAATGAGCCGGATGAATTGGTCGTCACGCTTCCCAGCGTGATGGTGGAAAGAGAAGACCTTAGCTGAATACTCAAAGGCGAATTGTGTCCAAAGTACACTCCTGTCACTCTGACAACGGCGCCGACCTGCACGGCGCTCTGGGAGAGCGTGATAGTGGTACAGCCAAGTTGTGGGACGTGGCCCTGAACTAGGTTAATGTTAGTGACTACCCCGTTCGTGGAAGTGCGATCGCCGGCACAAAAGTCAAAGATACTGCCGACCAGGTTCACGACGTTACCCGAAGGCGTGGTTGAGCCCGCAGGAGTGATGCTTATGGTACGGTAATTGTCAATGATTCCGTCATTGTAAAGATACGCGCCGCTAGACACTGCAATTGTGCCGTTGTTAATGATTGTGCCGTTGTTAAGCGGAAGCGCTCCGGTCCCGGTATGGCTCAGAAGGGTAAGCGTAGTACCCGCAGGTATGGTGAGAGTGTCACCTTTCCCGAGAAACACGGAAGCGGAAGTACTGCAATTGTTAGTCGACCAGGTACCAGAAAAAGTCGTGGTGCAGGTGCTTGAATTCAGCGTGTAAAAGGTTCCGAAGGCCGGTCGGGACTGGAGCGAAAGGGCAAAGAAAGAAGCCGCGAGGATCGCGCCCAGAGCCGTCACTGTGAAAAGCTTTAGTTTGCTTGAGCTTGTCTTTTCAGACATCCCTTGCAGACAGCTTTAGCTAATATAAAAAAATATAATTTTGTAATATGAAATTATGCCATTAGGCTACGCCTATTGTCGTGAAAACTATAGAAGCCAGGGGCTTGTTCAAGAGCCGAGTCATACGTATCCGGAATCGCAAAAAGTGGTCCTAAAAGTTCTCGCATCGCCGGCTGACAGCTTTCCATGGCAACCGAACACGAATTCCTATTTCTTGCTGCTACCAGTAGACCAATTGAATTGCATAATCCGAGGTCAGATACCCTAGTACTTTCCTCATTTTTTTCAGAAAAAGAGATCATCATCCCTCGTGTGTAATGTTGGACTGGCGGCAGGCGTATTAATAACCTTGAAACGCGCGGGGCTTGAGCTGCTTTAATTGGCTCTATTTCGCAAGCCTGATACGCGCAATTCCGTTGAGATACTGTATGTACTTCACAGTCGGGTTTGCTGCGTCATCAGGCAACCTTGCCAACAGATTGTACTTTCTTGACCCGCTGGCCGTAATCCTGACCTGGCGAGAGTTCGGCTCGTAACTTGCGCTGATGTTGGATGCGTCGTCAACCCCGCGCATTTCCGCTATTACCTCGTAGTAGTCGGCCCCCTCTATCACCTCCGGGACCACTGGCGCGAGATCTTCAATTTTGGGCCGCGCTTTTTTTATCATCGGATTTCGCATCCCAAAGCTGGACCTGATGCCCGGAGCCATGGCGTCTGGCGGAGGTATTTTCTTTGGTAGTTCTCTCCAAAGCAGGCCGGTTGCGATGCCAGCCGCAAAACCCCCAATGTGTGCCATATATGCTACGCCCGATCCGCTAGCAGGATTCGCCTGTTCCAGGAACATGAAAATGACCTGCATCCCAAACCAGACGGGAATGTACCACATCGCCCGTATCGGTCTGACCGTGATGATAAAGTATGTGAAAATTGTAAGGATATTTGCCCGAGGGTACAACACCAGGTATGTCCCCAGCACCCCCGAGATAGCACCCGAGGCTCCGATCGCCGGAAAGCTGCCGGCTCCGGTGGCGACGGCAAAAGCGCTATGCGCCATTGCAGCGGCTACGCCCCAGCCGAGGTAAAGCAGAATATATTTTGTCCTGCCGAAAGTGTCTTCAAGGATTCCGCCGAAGACAAATAGAAACAGCATGTTGCCTGCGATATGCACGATGCCTGCATGCATGAACATGGAGGTAAAGATGCTGGGAATCCCGGTGGATGGGTCATGAAAAACATTGTCCGGGACGGTTCCATACGTCAGGAGCAAATCCTGGCTGGTGCAGTTTATAATGCAGTTCGGATCCTGCGTTATCTCCCAGACGAATATGAGGATGTTCATCCCGATGATTGCATAGTTGAGGTAGGGCCTGCCATGCATTCGCTGAGTGTCGTCCCTTAAAGGAAACATCTAGGATGAGCTCAAACGTTACCAATCATAACGGAAATTAAGTCTTTTTGAATTCTCCTTGGAATGCGGACAACGCTGCGGTCGTTCAGGAGCAGCTCGACCAAGGAGGTCGGCAAAAAATTCCAGGAAAAGGCTGCGAGCGTTGTAGCCTAAGTTAAAGCCGAGTGAGCAGTCAGACCGGTTCTTTCTGCATGGATTCTTTCTGCGACTTGACTCCTTCCGCTACCTTCTTTGCAGCCTCGATCGTCTGGGGGGCGTTCGCACGGATGTCATCGCCTGCGCGTCTTGCCTCGTCAGCCGTATTCTTCCATGCTGCCGTAGTTTCGTCGATAGAAGCGGCCGTGTCTTTTATCACTCCCTGCTCTCTCAGTTGTTTTGCAGTCTCGTTAATCTCTCGCGAAGTGTCCCGCGCTGCAATCGAGATCTCTTTAATCGCAATGGCAAGTTCCTCAATTGCACCGCTTTCACGCAATGTTTTCACGGTCTCCCTCACTACCACCGCCTGGTCTCTAATGCGGCGGGCGGTCTCTTTCATCCTTTCAGCTGCCTGTCGTGCTGCCTCCGATGGCTGGGCGCTTACTGTATTATCAGATGCAGCTGACCTGCTAGTTGAACTGCTTGATTCCATGCTGAAAAGTTCTTCGGCTTTGTTTAAAAGAAGAATGGATGATTGTTTGGCTACTTGGTTAAATGAAATAAGGAAATCGCACCGGAATGCCTGCCAAGATAAAGACCCGTGCAGGACAGAATTCTGCGCAGGAGATGGTCAATCAGTTTGCGCATGCAAAGCCATGGGAAGTAGCATGAGTTTTGCAGAAGGGACACAAGACCGGCAATTCCGCTCCTTTGATAATAGTCGCGCACCAGTGGCACTCGCCACAGATTGCAAGCTTTTTCTCAGATTTCGCTTCATTGTAACGAGGATGGGCGTATTCAGAAACTGGTTTTGGCATATCGAATTTTCTGTGCTACAGATGCTTTAAACGGAGGCGTGTATTTGGCCGCTACATGCACTACTAAGGCGGAAGCCATCGAGCGAACCTTTCAGGAACTGGAAGTTTCTTCTAGAACAACTCAGCCCTATCTTTATAAGCGAACAGCTTTTTCCATTCGCCATAATGATTAATCGTCAAAAGGACGAAATGCTACGGGATATTCTCAGCTGCACGAATGGTGGCGCCACGATTTCGCAGATAATGTTCCGGGCATATACTGCTCACTCCCAGGCAAAGTCATACCTTGCACTACTGATGGAAAACGGATACGTGCAATACGACTCGCTGGACAGAAAGTACAAGGCAACAGCCAAGGGTATGGAATACCTTGCGGCGATGCAGAACCTGGCGGACATCATGAAGATAGAAACACGCCGTTCAGCCAAAATCCCCTCGAACAGATTCTGATTAGGCGCCGGAAAAGCCTGCCGAAATCCGCAACCAGACATAATTGTTTAATAACACGGCTAGGCAATGATGGCTATGGGTTTCTTGGACAAGTTCAAGAAGAAGAAGGAAGACGAGACGGGCTCGAGTCAGGTTTCAGCGGAAAAGAGCAGCAGCCAAGGCTCAGGCCAAGCGAAGAAAATCAAGAGATACAATTCTGAAGGAAAGCCTCTTTCCGACTAGATTTGACCTTCGTTGAAGGAAATTGATCCACAATTCTTTAAAGTCACCGCTTCCATCCATAAGGCGTGCTGAACTTCTTTAGTAGGCGAGGGCGTAAGCTTTCGCAGTGCGACATCTGCGCGGAAAAGTTCAATTCTATGGAACTTATGGAGGAGCATAGAAGGCGCATGCATAAAGACGAAATCCCAAACGTCGAGAGCAGTGCATAATAATCTCTGCGTTCCACTCAGGCTAGCGCGCCAAACAGATATGCTTCCAGTAAATGCTTATTCCAAACCCTAGCTAAATCCGAATGGATTAGAGCTGGGCAGGTCTCCGCCCTTTTCACTGTGTGCCTTGCGGCTGTGTCGCTTTAGCCGCTCCTTATCATCGAACGTCGTTCCGCAGTACTGGCACTTGAGGACAACCGGACCTTCGGCCTTCTTCTTAAATAGCCCCAACGCCCTTAGTACAGCACCGTCATTCATTAAAGTTGCGCTTTTGCAGACGCGGTATGATGCGTAATTATTCCATCACGATCATGGTTAGCGTTGACTTGACACCGTTTAGCTTTCGCAGCTTCCAGGTTATGGTTTCTTTCACCTTCTCCATGGTGTCCGCTTCAACCTGGGCAACGATATCGTAAACACCGTATACTTGGTATACTTCCTTCACCCCGTCCAATCGTCGCAGTTCGCTGACAAGAGAGTCTTCGCTTCCAAGCTCAGCGTTCATCAGAACAAACGCCTTTGGCACGCTTTTCGATTACCCGTGGCTTATAAAAACATGCTGAGAACCTAGACTTCATGCTTGAGCTTATCCTCATCGAATGGTCCTGCTTTCTCCCAGCAGTAGTTGAAGTAGTCAGAACACCATTCGAGAAACGGCCTGCTTTCGCCATAAAACATAGTGTTGAGATCGGGCTCGCCCTTTAGGTCAGGAAAGACCACGCATCCGCTCCTTTCGTTAAAGATTGTCATCACCCGGACATCAGGCACCATGCGGCGTTCGACTAGACCCTGGCTGATGAAGTTTCGCCAGCCTAGCTTTTGCAGCATCTGGGTTCTGCCTTTTGGAACGACCGAGTTGCTTGCAAAAATGTATGAAAACTTCACGCCTTTCTCGACCCGGGAACTGACCGTTTCTATAAGGTCAAGAGGCACCTGCGACATTATTTCTCTAATGAACCTCTCGGAACTGCCGTACAGCGTTTTCCACCGCTGCAGAATAGCCATAACGCCATGAACGATTTCGCAGTCGTTGAATGCGCCTATCCTCTGCGCGAATTTTGCAGGCATGTCGCCGGTGCTATGATCAAGAAAGAAATCCGCGTTGTTGTACAGGAAATCATAACCTGACAGCAGGTCTACGACAGTGCGGCCGTAGGCGGTCAGGACCAGCTCGCCCTCGCGGTCCTTTGAGACCAGCTTGGAATCGACGAGTCTGGTCATATTCCTGTGAGCCTCTTGCATAGTCGCGCCCAATTCCGATGCGAGCTGTGAAAGCCTGTAGCTCTTTGAAACAAGCCTTGTAAGCATTGCAAGCCGGAGGTCTCCGGCAAGTTCGAAAAAAAGCGAACACACGCCATCCGACGACTGGTCAGACATGCGATTTCAGCTATACTTGTAGCAGCCTTAAAAACCTGTCAAAAGGCAGCGGGTAGCAAGGAATATAATTTGGAGAAAAGGGATTGACTAGCGACAATGGGCGACAAGAAGTCAGTTTCCGCCCTGGTGAGCGGAGGAGAGGCTAATGCAGGCCCTCCTTTAGGACCGGCATTGGGGCCTATGGGGGTCAATGTTCTCCAGGTCGTTAATACGATTAATGAGAAGACCAAGGACTTTCCAGGCATGAAGGTGCCCGTGAAGGTCGAGGTGGATAGCGAGACGAAAAAGTTTACCGTAGAAGTCGGGATTCCTCCGACAGCGGCTCTTGTTGCAAAAGAGGCAGGGATCCCGAAGGGCTCTGGTACGGCAGGTACCAACTATGCAGGCGATCTTACTATCGCAGGGGCCGCAAAGATAGCAAAGATGAAGCTGGATGGATCCTATGCCAAGGACGTAAAGGGCGCTGTCAAGGAAGTCGTCGGGTCCTGCGTTAGCATGGGTGTCAAGGTTGAAGGCAAACCTGCAAAGGAAGTATTTGCGGACATCAATTCCGGCAAATACGACGAGCTGCTGAAATAGCGAAACCTGCCGCCGGCAGCTGTCCTGACGCAAGCTGTCTCATGCCGAGAGCGACGAAATCGTAATAAGCCGTGAACCTTCCTCTATAAAAATAGCACAGGAATTGGTTCGACGTTTTTTTTCTGTCTTTATTGCCTCTATTTTGATCTCTGCGGGGGTCGTCACCCTATCTTCTCCGGCGCCGCAAATGGCGGTCGCCGGCTATTATGAATCAGGGCCCCTGAATGCAAGGACAGGCTCTCTGAGCAGTCTTGATCAGAATCTGGCCGCCAACACCGATGCAGCCGCATCGCGGCAGGGAACCGGGGGAGATGTGCTTCCTGCAGGACTGACTTTGGGGGCCGTCCCAAAAACTGATTTTGGCGTTTTGAAACTCGGCACCGCCCCGCTCGGGTATAATGGAATCCCCAAGAGGAGCCTTGTATACGGGACAGGCAACCTCTCCCCTATGCTTTCTGAGTCCAATATTGTCAGTTTGGCCGGTACGGGGGCGGAGGGCTCACCCTTGTTGGGCTACGCATTTTCAAAGAATCCGGTTGCAGCGACTGGCGGCTTTTCACTCTCGCCGGATATGCCCCTGCAGTTTGACGGTCTTGCTTCAGGAGGCGGATTTTACCCTAATAGCGCGCCATCTGATCAGGGCAGACTCCTGGGATCCAAGATTGTCGGATCGGATCAGGTGGCCCAGAAGTACGGCGTTACGGGCAAGGGAGTCAAGGTTGCAATCGTTGACACGGGAACCGATTTTTCAAATCCTGATGTCAAGGGCGCCGTCGCCCGAGGCCCGGATGGCGTGCCGATAATGCTGGATGCCGACGGCCAGGGACTTGTGCTTACCAAGGCCAAATACATTGCCAAGATTGACAGCAACACAGGACACCTAATCGACTATTACAATGCCACCGCAACAAAGGTGAAGGACCTGCCGGCCAACTTTACTTCATTTGTCTATGTCAACAAGACATCTGGAGTGTTTTTGCGAACTTCACTTGGAACAATCCCGGTGTATAACTCACTTTACCCATACTATGGTACACCGCTTCTAAATGCGACTGCAAACGTCGACTGGAAGATAGGCAACAGCACCAGCGACTATATTCGCTCGGTTAGCGGCGTCTACAGGTTTGGCGTAATCTTTGAGGCGCAGTCGCAGCTAGGTCAGCTCACTACGCTGCTGGTTCCCGTTCTTGTCGTAGACAGCCAGCAGTCCGGCGTTTATGACACCATCATACCGGACATGAGGGCCGCATGGGGCTTTTTCGCAACCGACGTGCTGGCATCGAATCCCAAGACATCCAAACTTGTGCCCAAAGAAATACCCGCAGATTTCACGGGCCAGCCCAAGATCAGGCTGGGATCGGGAAACGAAATGCTGACCTATGACTATAATCATGATGGTTTTCCGGACTTTACCGCCGGGATGGTGGGGGCAACCGTTGCTGATGTCTGGCAGGTAATCGGCAAGGCAAAGCAGACGTCGCTTGACAGGGACATCGGCGGCATTGTTCACGCAGGGTTGCTAAAGCCGCTGGATCCGAACGGGGATTACTTTGGGGTTATGTTCGACGCCCAGGGGCACGGTTCTAGTACCGCCGCTACTGTTGCCTCGACTGGCCTGCAGAGCTATACTGTCTACTCTAACAATACGCTCTACCATCTCAGGGGAGTTGCGCCGGATGCAAAAATAATTCCAGTCAAGGCGCTTTGGGCGGGGGACGCCCTTTTGGGTTGGCTGTACGCCTCCGGGTTTGATCCTGAACAGGGCAGTGGAAAATGGAAATACACAGGGAACCACAAGGCGGACGTCGTAAGTAACAGCTGGGGCATCTCTGCATTTCCGCTCTCAAATCACGGTCAGGGCTACGATCTGCTTTCAATTTTTTCCTCGATGCTGACAGTACCCGGGCTTTTGAGCAAGGACTATCCCGGAACGGTCTTTGTTATCAGCGCAGGAAACGACGGGGTGGCCTATGGAAGCATTGGGACTCCTGCAGGCTCGCCCTTTGCGATTTCGGTCGGCGCTACGACTAATAACGTGCACGTAGGTTCTGAGGGATTTGCCAATATCACGAGGTTCGGCGGCTCCACGCAATCTTATGACAACATCGCAGACTTTTCGAGCAGAGGTCCAAGCGTCTTTGGCGATCCCAAGCCGGAAATTATGGCCGTCGGCTCGTACGGGTTTACTCCCTGGATAGTAACGTACCAGACAGTCCACTCAGATGCGAGCAACTCGACAAAGAATGACAAAGCGTTCAGTCTTTTTGGCGGAACTAGCATGGCAGGCCCGATGGTGGCTGGCGCTGCGGCGCTTTTGATCCAGGATATGAAGAACTCTTCAAAAAGCGCTGACGGCGATGTGCACGTGAATCCATTTACGGTCAAGAGCCTTCTTATGGCCGGCGCCAAGGACCTGAAGAACGATCCGTTTGTACAGGGCTCCGGCCGCGTTGACGCGCTGTCCTCGGTTGAACTGGAACGGGGAGACTCGACGGGCTTGTTTTCCCTTTCGACAAACAGCACAGAACTGAACATATCTTCCCAGCTTTCATCTGCTCTTCGCTCGTACAGCGATACTCTTTCGCTGATAGATGGTAGCGGTGGGCTTCAGTCTAGACTGCAATCCCTTGGCCAGAACTCTGAATCGCGCTGGTATGCAGGGCAAGTGCCCCAAGGAGCTTCTTCGAGTGGGCAGATCACGGTATCGAACCCCTCACGGACCGAGCAAATTTCCGTCGAGCTGAGCCCCGAAGTTGAAAGACTAGTCGAGCATAAAGTATTCCACAATAGCACGAAGCTGTTTCAGAAGGACCCGATTTTCAGCTCGAAGCAGTACGGCTTTACTCCAAACTACTTTAATCTGACATCACTGGTCGGCGCTACTCCTCAATACGCGGACCTGATGGTCGCTCGAGTAAACTTTCCGTTCAGCGAATTCATGAATTCGAGCAATGCATTTGGGGACTATTTGCGCATCGCATCGGTGTATGCCTATGACTGGAACGACAAGAACCACGACGGAAAGGTCTCATTTAATGAAACAGAGATGATAAACAGGGGTGGTTCATGGGGCACCCTTCAAGAGATGAGAATTGCCGACCCAGCGCATACTTTTTCACACACTCCCCTAATTGGCGTTTATCCTGTACCTACTATCTTTTCCTTCTGGCGAGGAGATCGGCAAATAAACTCCACCTCAATGAACTTCACTCTGACGATCGACTTTTACAAGAGGCAGGACTATTCCAACACGATAAGATTTGACACCCCGATTACAGACCAGTTTGCTTTTGTCGTGGTGCCACCTGGAGAAAGCAGGTCTTTGGGCGTCACAGTCTTTACCAAAAATGATACGCTCCCCGGCATCTATTCTGCATGGATAAAGGGAACCGAGCTGGCATCGGGCCACTCTGAGCTTTTGCCGGTGAGTTATGTCGTAACGACAAAGCCCGTGACAAAGGACGTTCCCATAGTAATTGCCCCACACCTAGTTCCTTCCGGCGATTCTAACTATGAATATACGCCTTCTGCAGTTCTCGATCTTAATCTGACATTGCCTGGAAGGAGCGGATTGCCGAGCGAGCCGGCCCATTTCGCGGAGCCGGATGGACTTCGCCCTAATGGGTACGTTGGGGGTCCGTTTGACATGATTTCAAGGTATGCCGCTGGCGACTGGAGGTCATACTACTTTGACGTGAGCGATCCGACGATAAACAACATGGCGCTGAAGGTCGCTTGGCGGAGCAACTATACAAGCGTTAACGCAATGGCCTTCGGGCCAGACGGCAAGCTGGTGGCTTCCAGCGTACCTTCAGGCGTTTTTTCGACTTTCTCGGGCTGGGCCAGCAACGATTGGCTTGGAACCACCACGGTTAGCCAGGGAGGAGGGTTCTACTTCAGCCAGAACGATGGTGGCAATGCCACGGTGCTTAACGTCCCGATAAACGGCACCGGAGTCTACTCTGTCTTGCTGCACAACACGCTCTACTCCGGCTACGATATTCTCGAACCGGTGTCGGTATTGGCCAAATTTTCGACAATCCGTCCGGATGCAGGCTCACCCCAGATTTCTCTGCAAATTCCCAATTTTGTATCTGGAGCCAGCATGACCGCTCATGTCACAGTATCTGACGACGATCCCGCAGGATTCTACTATTCTATTGATGGCGGGTCAGGGATATTCCAAAACTCTACTGACCAAGCAATCAAAATTGATACTGTCAGGCTTTCAGAAGGAAAACATGACCTTGTAATTCGGGCACAGGATACGGTAGGTCACGTCTCGACGCTGGTAAATGAATTCAACATAGACAGAACGCCCCCTATGATCGCCTTGTATCTCAGGTATCCCGACGGCAGTAGTGTCAGCATACCGCAGGAATCGCCTGAAAAGCAATCGTTCATAGTTCCCAAAGGAACAGTGCTGGGATGGAACGTGACGGACGAAAGCGGAATCCCTACACAAAACACTATCGAAACGCCCGGCATGCCCCGGACGGCTTCAAACCAATCCGGCTTGATGCCGGTCGCATGGACTATTTCGTCGCCAAGGCCGGAAGCCTCAAACCGGTCCGCAGAATCTCTGACATTTAGCGAAAAGATGCGTGAGTACAACGTGACCATCGCCGCCAAAGATGTTGCAGGCAATTCCGCTTCCAGGTCTGCAGCGATAATCATGGACGACAGACCCCCGGTCCTTTCATTGTCGGTCCCGTCCGGAGATACCCAAGGTAACACCACGATCGGAATAAAGGCGTCGGATGACCTTGCCCTATCGGATTTGCAGCTTGATATCGGTGCCATAAAGACAGTGGATGTCACGGGTTTGGATTCATATTCGCTGGACACTCGTCAGCTGGCAGACGGGACGTATACCATAAAGCTGGTGGGAACTGACAAGGCTGGAAACTCGGCTACGGCTACGCAGGAGTTGCGCGTGCTAAACGTCCAGCCCCTCATAGTCCAGGCGGAATTGCTCAGTGTCATTTCGGGCCTCGCAATCGCCTCTGCCGTATGGGGAGGCCTAGTCATGGTCAAGAGGAGCCGTCGTCAGAGGGTAGACTCCGCCAACAAATCTTAAATACTAAAAAAGGCACTACACCTATCAAATGAGCGAGGACAAAAAGGCGTCTGCAGCAAGCATGCACGCTTCAAGCGCTGCATTGGTTGAGCTTGCAGAAAAGAACTTTGACGAAACGATTGCAGGAAATAAGCCGGTGCTGGTTGACTTTTGGGCAACATGGTGCGGACCCTGCCAGTTCATGCTGCCAATATTTGACAAACTCGCCAAGAAATACGGTGACAAGGTCACGTTTGGCAGGCTCAACGTCGACGATAATCAGGGCGTCGCCATGAGATATGATGTCTATGCCATCCCGACATTTATCATGTTCATGAACGGTAAGGCGGTGGACAGGGCTGTCGGTGCCGTCGGCGAAAAAGGCCTCGAGGGCCTGCTTCAGAAATACCAGTAGAAGAATCCAGCGGCCACTAGTCCGTCAGTATTGAGGGCTACAGGTATCCAAACGACGGATCGGCCCTTCTCTTCATTTCCAAAACCTTGTTGAGGACTTGCTTTTCGTTGTCTCCCAGCCTGTGGTTAAACCGTTCGATTAGCTGCTTGGCCTGCCTGCTGTTCAAATCTGTATAGAAAATGTCGCCCTCGTTTATCTGTCGCCCGATTGTCGGCTCTTTGATGGATACGGCAACCTGCATCCCGGTCGTGGCCTCCTCGATCGCCTTGCCACTTTCCTGAATCTGGTGCACAGTGCCAACCTTCCGGCCCTCCTCGCTTATCACGTGCACCTTCTGTCGCAGTTTTCCAACCTGGATTTCCGCGCCAAATACCGCGGGGTCATTTCTCCTGAAAACAAAGCCCTTCATGAACTGGAACTTGCAAACAGGCGGGATCTCGTTGAATAGGAGTGATTCTTCATGCTCACGCTGGTAGGCAACCCAGTCGGTGTAGCTGCGGACTAGGTTGTAGATTATTCTCTCGCTGAATATCTTGACCCCTCTGTCCTGCGCCTCCCGCTCGGCGTCATCAAGCACCTTGACATTGAAACCGAGTACGACGCCAAGATAGCGGTCGGTTTCCCGTACTGCAGCTGCCTCGATGACGTCACGCCTTGTTATGTTGCCTATATCGCCTATCCTGATCGGGACGCCCGCCTTGCCCAGCAGGTCGCTTATCGCTTCCAGAGAGCCTATGGTGTCGCAGCGCAGCGTTATGCCAGAAGTTTCTGTGTTCTTGACAATTGAGTTCTTTATCTCGTTTTCAACGAGGGATCTGAGCGACTCCAGATCTTCATTGCCCGCTTTTCCCTTTTCAATCACGTAAAGCGGGCTGCCGGCCAGCACGCCGTCCAGGTCGGGAGAGGTTACCTTCAGCCCTGCGGCTGCATTGACGCTCTCTACGGGCTTGAACTTGTCGCGGGGATCGCGCATCTCGTCCAGCGGCTTTGGGAGGAGCAACGCCTTTACCCGGGCGACCGTCGCACTGTCGCGCTTGGCGACCATTATGCTGTCCCCCTGGTGGATTGTTCCGTCGAGGAGGATCACGTTCGCGGAAGGACCGAGCCCGGGCTCCTCGTTGACCTCAAGCACAATCCCCCTTGCGGGCCCTTCGTGGCGCTCGAGCCGCTTTGACAGAAACTGCTGCGCAAGCCCGACTAGCACCGCCAAAAGCTCAGGGATGCCGACGCCTGCTCTGGCGCTGACTGGAACTATTGCCACCTCCTTGGTAAAGTCACGCACGCGCCAGAATGCCTCGGAGCCGAACCCAAGCCGGGAGAGGGCACCTACGACGTTGTAGATTTTCTCGTCAAGCATCGTCTGCACGGTCGCATCTTGTTTTTTCACGTCTTCGGAAATGAATTTTGACTGGACTCGCCAGCCAGTCACCATGTCAACCTTGTTTAACGCAACAACGAAGGGAACTTTTCTTTTGCGCAGTATTTCGATGCTTTCAATCGTCTGTGCTTCAAAGCCCTTGTTTACGTCCGCGACCACTATTGCAATGTCCGCCGCAGATCCCCCGCGCAATCGCAGATTTGCGAACACCTCGTGGCCGGGGGTGTCAATTACAAGTAGCCCCGGAACGGGGGTCTCCGATTTGGCAAGGCGGGTGTAGAGGGGCCCGGTAACTTCCTTTATAGTGTCCATCGGAAAAAAGCTTGCGCCAATGTGCTGGGTAATGCCTCCCACTTCGCGGGCCTGAACAGCAGTGCCTCGGATCTTGTCAAGAAGAGAAGTCTTGCCAGAGTCTACATGACCCAGTACTACAACTACTGGTTGACGAAGTTCCAAATCCTATTCTTGCCAGCGTCACTCAAAAATGACGCCCGACTCTTTTATGAAGCTTTCAGGTGAGTCGGATGCATGGATCACGTTGTCAGAAATTCCCAGTCCAAAGTCGCCCCTTATGGTTCCCGGGGCTGCCTCGTACGACTTTGTCGCGCCCACCAAAAGGCGGACGGTGGCGATCGCGTTATTTCCCTCAAGGATGCAGGCAACGACAGTTCCGGAGCTGATAAAGGATACGAGCTCCTCAAAGAACGGTCGGTCCTTATGCACGGAGTAGAATTCCCTTGCTTTTTCTTTGGTAAAGTTGTACGACCTTAGGTTCTTTATCTGAAAACCCTTTTGCTCAAACCGCATGAGTATTGCGCCAGTAAGCTGGCGCCTGAACGCATCAGGCTTTACAATTATTAGCGTCTTTTCAACAGAAACCAATTTCATTGCACCTTGATCTGCAATAGCTTACTTTTTGGTTCTAAGGCCGCCTTTGACGTACTTTTCAGTCCACTTCATCTTTCTTGGGTCGCGCTTTAGCACCCTAAGGTTCTTTTTGCATTTGCTAGAACAGGTCCACTGAATCTGCCCGTCGTTTTTCACCAGCATCTGGCCATGTCCTGAAGTAATGTGTTTGCCGCAGAAGAAGCAGTTTCTGAGGGAGGTCGCTGATTTGCTCACTCAAGCCACCTATCTAATCTTGCGAGCCTCACGCTCGGTTTCGCGGAGCATCAATACATCGTTCATCATTACCGAGCCCTTGACGTTTCTGGTCAGAATGCGCCCCTTGTCTTTCCCTTCAAGCACCTTGACGCGCACTTGAATCACCTCACCGGCAATTCCCGTCCGGCCGACTATCTGGATGACTTCTGCGGGCACGACCTTCTCTTCAGCTGACTTGCTCATGGACCAGACTCACAACCCTAAATGCTTCGAGGACTACTCCTTCTTGGCTTTCAGGCCAGCGATGGAGCTAACTACCTGCTCTACAATGTGCTGACCTTCGCCGGCATCAATAATGGTCGCGGCGGCAGATCCAACATCAATGCCTAGCGACGCACCAAGCTGCTGCTTGCTGGGCACAAATATGAAAGGTGCATTCCGCTCTTCGCACAGAATAGGCAAGTGCGCAACGACTTCTGGGGGCTCGACATCCTCGGCAATGACGACGAGTTTTGAAATTCCACGCTCGATTGCTTTTGTAGTCTCGTTTGTTCCCTTTCTGACTTTGCCACTCTGCTTTGCCATTCTAACAGCTTCGTAAACAGCGTTCACCAAATCTTTAGATGCTTCAAACTTGACATAATATGGCTTGCTCATTGTTTCTTATCACCCATTGGGATCATCTCTAATTACTTTTTGATAGGGACATGCAGGCGTATTAAAAACGTTTACCGCGAACTTTTTTCCGCTGATAATTCTCGGCTTGAGCTATTGACGAGAAGAACGGATCAAAAATCAAACATCACGTGCCGTTGACGCTCTGCGTCAACAAGTTCGGCCTTGCGCTAGTATTCATCCTCGCTTTGTGGGCGGGATCTACCTTTTTTCAATCAAGAGGGGCCTTTGCAGACGTTCAGAGGACCTCTCTCGCAGGGAGGGGCATGCAGTACACAAACGACAACATGGGCAGGGCCAAGATGCAACATTGGCAGCTTGAGGCTTAACAGAGGCTCGCATCACGCCAGCGTCTAGCTGTTTGGCGTTGACAGCGCGAAGGGCATCTTCTCAGGAAACAACGTGCCCAGGTTTGACATTTATTGGACGGGATAGCGACGGGGGCGCGGTAACACCTTTCTCCTCAACCGCTGTGCCGGAGTTTGATATGGGCCAAGGAATTGTTCTCATGATATCGCTTTCCGCACTGATCGGCGCTGGCGTCATACTACGGAACAGAACGATCATGTGAACTGCAAGAGCGGATCAGGTTGGCTTGAGCATTACTTTGATCCACCCTTCCTTCCTAGCGTCAAAAGACTGGTAGGCTTCGATAGCAGATGTAATATTCTGCTCGTTTGTCAGGATTTTGCTCGGATCAACCTCTCCGCTCTTTACTTTCTCTAGCAACATAGGAATGTACTTCCGGTGGTTGCAGTCGCCGGCGTTGATGTGCAGGTTCTTGCTCATTGCTTTTCCTATCGGAAAATACTGCATCGTCGGAGGGTAAACGCCTATTACAGAAAGCGTGCCGGCTTTTGCGAGCGAGCCAACCGCCCATTCAAGAGCCTGCGAAGGCGCATTCCCGGGCACCCAGTTGTCGCCTTTTGGGTTTGCCGACGGGGCAATCTCTTTAACTTCCTTCTGGAACCTTTCTTTCTCCTTACCGCTTGTCGACTCCGAGGTGTATGCGTCCACGCCAACTGCATCAATGGCGCAATCAGGGCCGATACCTCCCGTAAGTTCCTGCAATGTCTTTACGGGATCCTCTTTGCTGAAATTGATAACCTCGGCTCCTTGATTTCGTGCCATTTCCAGCCGCGATTCAACCGCGTCAACTGCAAAAATCCTGCCTGCGTACTTGAGTTTTGCGCTTGCAATTGCAAATTGACCCACTGGTCCGCACCCAAAAATCGCCACGCTGTTGCCGGGCCGGATTTGTGCAAGATCTGCGCCAAAATAGCCGGTCGGAAAGATATCGGAAATCATAATCGCCTGATCATCGGTGATTTCATCTGGTACCTTTACCATTCCGACATTGGCAAAAGGCACAAGTGCCATTTCTGACTGGAGTCCGTTAAAGGGGCCGGTGTTTTTTGGCCCGCCATAAAACGCAGTGCCAGTATTTTTGCCGTGCGGATTGGCGTTATCGCATTTCGCAAAGTATCCCGACCTGCAATAATAGCAATAGCCGCACGCAATGGTTGATGGGATTACAACCCGGTCGCCCGGCTTGAAATTGCGAACTCCCTTGCCCACCTGTTCAACAATTCCGACGCCCTCGTGGCCAAGAATAGTTCCGTCGGCCATTTCCCCCGCAGTGCCCCGGACAAAATGAAGATCCGTCCCGCAAATCGCGCTTGCTGTCAGTCGGACTATTGCATCCGATTGCTGCTTTATCTTTGGTTCTGGAACCTGTTCGACTCTTATCTCGCCTACACCGTGCCAAACAACTGCTTGCATGGCATCGCTAGCATATCCTGTCTTTTATCACGTTTAGAACTCTTTTTGGTCCCAGATTATGACTATCGATGATTCTTCCGCAAAGAAAAAAATTTGCGCTGGATCTTGGATTCGCATTTAGCTTTCTGTATAGCTTATTCCTCCTGCGCCGGCGGTGCTGGCCCTGGCCCTGTGGCGGTTTATCAGGTCAGCTACAGTCACCATCCCACCGATTGCAAGCCCGATGGCGCCCGCAAAGGCCATGA
>JBDUUL010000008.1 GCA_039938515.1 Nitrososphaera sp.
CCTTGGACCAAGAGGAATGGACAAGATGCTTGTGGATACTCTGGGCGACGTGACAATAACAAACGACGGAGCGACGATACTCAAGGAGATAGACGTGCAGCACCCGGCGGCAAAGATGATGGTCGAGGTTGCCAAGTCAGTCGACAACGAGGTTGGAGACGGGACAACTTCGTCCGTAGTATTTGCTGGCGCGCTTTTGGAAAGGGCCGAGGAGCTTCTTAGCAAGGATGTTCATCCATCCGTAATAGTTGACGGCTACAACGCCGCGGCTGAGCAGACCCTCAAGCTTCTTGAAAAAATTGCGATCAAGGTCGAGCCGAGCGACAAGCAGACTCTCCTCAAGATAGCAAGGACCAGTATGGACTCCAAGCTGGTCTCTGACGACAGCCCGGTTCTGGCGCAAATAGTGGTTGACGCCACAAAGCAGATCGCAGACAAGGGCGATGGTGAGGGGCTCAAGGTCGATCTTGACAACATCAAGGTGGAAAAGAAGGCAGGCGGCTCCATCCGCGATACCAAGCTTATCAAGGGCATAGTGCTTGACAAGGAAGTCGTCCACGCCGGAATGCCAAAGCGCATCGAGAAGGCGTCGATAGCCCTCATAAACTCTGCACTTGAAATTGAAAAGACCGAGATGAGTGCCGAGATCCGCATCTCAGACCCGCAGCAGATGCAGATGTTCCTCGAAGAAGAAAACAAGATGCTCAAATCGATGGTAGAGAAGGTAAAATCTGCAGGAGCTAACGTCGTTCTCTGTCAGAAGGGAATCGACGACATTGCCCAGCACTACCTTGCCAAGGCAAACATACTTGCAGTCAGAAGAGTGAAGGAAAGCGACATGACCAAGATGTCAAAAGCCACTGGCGCCAGAATAGTCAACAACCTTGACGACCTGACAGCAAAGGACCTTGGCAGTGCTGACCTGGTCGAGGAGAGAAAGGTAGAGACTGACAAGTGGGTGTTTGTCGAGGGCTGCAAGAATCCAAAGGCAGTATCGATACTTGTGCGAGGAGGCTCTCAAAGGGTAGTCGACGAGGCTGACAGGTCGCTCCACGATGCACTGATGGTAATGAAGGATGTTCTTGAAAAGCCAGCGATCGTCGCAGGAGGCGGAGCACCCGAGGCATATCTTGCAAATGAGCTGAGACAGTGGGCAAGTACCCAGGAAGGGCGCGCACAGCTGGCGGTTCAAAAGTTCGCCGACGCGCTTGACTCCATCCCGCTGAATCTTGCAGAGAACGCAGGCATGGACCCGATTGACACAATGACTGAACTTCGCGCAAGGCAGAGCAAGGGCAGCAAGTGGGTCGGGATTGACTGCAGAAACACGGTGGTTACCGACATGCTAAAGCAGGAAGTTCTCGAGCCAGTCAGCGTCAAGCAGCAGATTATAAAGTCGGCCACAGAAGTCACCTCGATGCTTCTGAGGATTGACGACGTGATTGCAGCAAACAAGTCCAAGATGCCCGCAGGTCCACCCGGTGGCGGAGGAATGGGAGGTATGGGTGGCATGGGCGGAATGGGCGACATGGACTAAAAGTCCGCCGTTTTCCTTTCTTTTTGTTTATTCTTGCAATTTCAAAATACCCAAATACAACTCGGTTCTGCCGTAATGCAGGCGCAGTTGCTGGCTAGCACATGAGCATTGTTTCAAAGATAAAGCAGCTAAAAATAGTCGGCTCGATTGCGGTGATGCCGGACTTTTTTGTTGACAGGATTGTACGGCTTGAGTCAAAGGAAATGCTCTTTGAGGCGCTAAACGAAAAGGCAAAGAGCGGAGGTGGAAGCGTCAGGGGCGTTCCGACTTCGGATGTGAAGGGCGGAAACGCCGTCAATGTCGCTTATGCCCTTGCCAGGCTCGGATTCAAGGTTACACTCTTTACCGTGGCAAGCGACATCGGGGCGGAACTTATCAGGCGGTCATTTCAAAAGTTTGGAGACAGAGCTGTCCTTCGCATCTCGCCGGGCAGGCACGGCTATACAACGTCCTTCGAGTTTCCCCACCAGGGGACGCGGGTCAACGTGATGGTAAGCGACATTTTGGACAACTCGGACTTCGGGCCGGACCGCATCAGTGCGGACCAGGACAGGGCAATTCTCAAGAATGCAGACGGCGTTATGGTTGTAAACTGGGCAAGCAACCTGAAAGGTACAGAGCTTGCCGAGTTTGCATTTTCCAGCTCGCCAAGTGCATTTCACATGCTTGACCCGGCAGATATTGAAACTCGCAAGGACGAATTTCTGCGCGCCCTTACGGCCAACCTGGCGGGCAAAGTCGATTGCCTTAGCATAAACGAAAACGAGTGCAGGCTGCTGTCCAAGGCGTGCAGCCTAGAGAGAACTTTGGGCGAGACATTCAACCCCCAAGAGGTTGCGGATGCAGCAAAAAGCCTGGCCCAGAAGGTTGGTTTGAGCGTCGACCTGCACACAAAGGCCGGCGCGGCATGGTCCAACGGAAGGGAGGTAGAGTTTGTGCACTCGATAAAGGTTGACGCAAGGATGCTGACTGGAGCAGGAGACGTCTGGGATGCGGCAGACATGGTAGGTTATCTTGCCGGGCTCGAGCCAAGGGAGAGAATCCTGTTTGCCAACTGCGCGTCGTCGCTCTACATCCGCGATGCAGGCGGCGAGCCCCCTGAAATGACCAGGATATTTGAGCTGGTAGAACGCGTGCAGTAGAGCTTGTACTGCTGTTTTTATTGTGGCTGGCGCATTTTTCAGGCAGTGATAGAGCCAGTCGACGCTATTCGCGTTGTAGATGCAATTTCAAAGAACCTAGCAGAGCTTTCCAGAGCAAAATCAAACTTTCAAAAGTTGCCGGATACTTTCTGGGGGTATTATGCGCGCGGGCATGACGGCAAGGGGACGTTTGGGGTCATTATCACTTACTCTGAGGCAGCCGGCGACGTTGACCAGCTGATGCGCATGTATGAGCAATGGGTGGAGAAAAGCAAGGGTCAAGTTGACGACTCGGCGCTCCGCGGAAATCCTGGCAAGGCCTAGGTAGACTTTAGGTTTTCGAGTTTCTTCGAATAAACCGCCGCCATGTTTGCTTCAAGGTCAAATCCGTACTTGGACGCAAGAAAGTAGAGAAGCGCCGCAGACTCGGTGATCTCCATCTTTGCCAAATCCGTATTGTTCTTTTCCAGGCCAAACGCAATCTCGCCAATTTCGCGTACCAGGTGAATGAACGCTGCGTTTTTGTCATCGCCAAACTTTCTCTGATAATATTGCGTTGCTATCGAACTCACGCCGGAGTCAGCGCTTGATTGCAATATAAAGATCGTCGGCAGAACTGCAGATCGGGGATGGCAGAATAAGGATTTATAAGGGATCACCGATTCACCGAAAATACTAAATGGCCAAGGTTTACGACGTTCCGGCTGACGAGCTCATTGAAAAACTGGCCGAGCAGTTGAGAAAGGAAAAGAGGATAGAACCTCCTGCATGGTCAGCATTTGTCAAGACGGGCGCTCATGCCGAAAAAATTCCCCAGAATAAAGACTGGTGGTATGTGCGTTGCGCTTCTATTCTACGAAAGGTTTACCTTCACGGCCCTGTCGGTGTTTCGGACCTTAAGGTTGCATATGGCGGAGTCAAGCAGGTCGGCTACAACCTGTCGCACCACCGAGATGCTGGCGGCGCAATCATCCGCAAGGCCATGCAGCAGCTCGAGGCTGCAGGGTATATCGTGAAAGTGCAAGGCAAGGGACGGCTTATCTCAAGCGAAGGCATGAAGAAGATGGACAGACTGGCTACCGAAATTCACAAGGAAATGATCAAGACCGTACCGCAGCTCCAGCGGTACGCCTGAGCCTTTTTGAGCATGTCCTCTCCATATTCTCAAGCGCAGCCAAACGACGAGGAAGCGCGGAGAAGAGAGGCAGAGGCCGCAGCGATGCGAGCACGCGTGCTCAATGTACTGCTAGATCCGCAGGCCCGACAGCGGCTGATGAACATAAAACTGGTCAAGCCAGACCTTGCCGCGGCCGTGGAGAACTACTTGATAAATGCCGCTTCATCCGGCAGGCTTAACAGGATGTTGACCGACGAGGAGCTGAAGCAGATTCTCATCCAGCTACAGCAGCCAAAGCGGGATTTCAGGGTAAACAGACGGTAGCCTTCAGAGGCTAAATTCTAGCATTTAATCAGTCCGGTTACTGATAGGCGTGTATACGCCGGTCGCCTCATGAGTTAAATATTTAAGGTCACAGTCATGTCCTGTTTGTTGCAATGAAGGCCGCGGTATTTAGAGAATATAATCAAGATCCAAAAAAAGTTGTCAAAATAGAAGATATTGACATGCCGAAACTGAAACCTAACGAAGTTATGATAAAAGTCGAGTCAGCCTCTTACAACTATAACGACCTCTGGGCGATATGGGGCGAGCCGGTCAAGACGCCGCTCCCGCACATCTCGGGGAGCGACGTGGCAGGCACCATAGTTGAAGCAGGCGAGGACGTGACCAAGCTCAAGGTAGGCGACAGGGTCGTCTCCCACTCGAACATGAGCTGCCGCGTCTGCGATATGTGCACCTCCGGCAGGGAATATGACTGCAACGACAGGCAGATCTGGGGGTTCCAGACAGGCCCGCTCTGGGGAGGCTTTGCGCAGTATACGCACCTGCCAGAAGTAAACGTTGTCAAGCTTCCAGACGCGGTTTCATTTGACGATGCGGCCGCGGTCTCCATGGTGGGAATGACCTCATGGCACATGCTCGTCGGCAGGGCCAAGATAAAGCCGGGTCAGACTGTGCTTATCATGGGCGGCGGCTCCGGTGTCGGCATGGTCGGCATCCAAATCGCCAAGCTTTACAACTGCACGGTTATCGCCACCGCAGGGAAACAAGACAAGATGGACAAGTGCATTGAGCTTGGCGCAGACTTTGCAGTCAACCACCGCGAGGCTGACTGGTACAAGAAGGTGCGCGAGATAACAAAGAAGCAGGGTGTCGACGTCGTCTTTGAGCACATTGGCAAGTCGGTATTCCCGCAGGAAGTAGGCCTGCTCAAGATGGGAGGCACGCTTGTTGCAACAGGCGCGACCACCGGCTACGACTCGACTATAGACCTCAGGTACCTGTTCTTCAAGGGCACCAACCTGCTTGGCTCTACGCAGGGCACCAAGGCAGAGCTGGAAGACGTGATACACTGGGTAGGCAAGGGCAAGATAAAGGTCGTAGTTGACTCCAAGCTGCCGTTCAGCGACATGGTCGAGGGCCACGTCATGATGGCAGAGGCAAAGCAATTCGGCAAAATTCTGACGAGCCCTCAAAAGCTCTAACTCACTTTTTTGTTTAGTTTTTATTTTCTTGCCACTTTTCCCACCATCAATCTATGTTCCGAAGCCTGATCTTTGTTCCCGGAGTCAGCGCTAGATTCGTGGAAAAAGCCAAGACGCTTGCTGCAGATGTAATCTGCTTTGATCTGGAAGACTCAGTCCCGGCCAACGAAAAGGAAAACGCGCGGGCCATAATTTCAGAGGCCATAGCGTCGCACAGGAAAGAGTATGCGAGGCCAGTTTATGTCAGGGTGAACGCACCGGATTCCGGGCTGATAGCATCCGACCTCAATGCCGTGCTCAAGGAAGGAATCGACGGGATAGTGGTGCCCAAGGTCAACACCGCGGAGGAGCTTGTCGAGGTGACACAGACCATCGCCTCTTTTGAGCAGTCGCATGGCATCGAGGAAGGCGAGCAAGCCGGAGAGAGCCTGATTTCCATAATTCCGTCGATAGAGACGGCAAGCGGGGTCGTAAATGCATATGAAATTGCCCGCTCCGACAAGCGAATACAGGCACTCGTCTTTGGAGTTTTTGATTATCTCTACGACATGAAGCTTGACTATGACGAGCACGACCCGTCAGGCTACAAGTATGCAAGGGCAAAGGTTCCGGTTGACGCGAGAGCCGCCGGCGTGGCAGCCATTGACGCGATATGGCAGAAGGTTGATGACATTGATGGTCTGAAAAAGGACGCCGAGATTGCAAGGAGGCTGGGCTATTCGGGAAAGAGCCTGGTTCACCCAAGCCAGATAGAGCCCGTGCACTCTATCTTCAAGCCCGGCCGGAACGAGGTCGAGTGGGCGCGCAAGGTGGTAAAGGCGCTGGCAGAGGCAAACGAAAAGGGCACTGGGCGGGGGGCAGTGAGGCTTGAGGGCAGAATGGTTGACGCGGTGCACTACAAGCAGGCCAAGGCCATCCTGGATGAGTCCGGAAGCTAGGGACCGAGGGCGCAGGCGCCCGTGATTTTTCTGCTGGTCGAGTAGAACGCCCAGACGAGGATTGCCAGCGAGACCAAGCGGAGCGGTATCTGGTAGACCGAGAGTATCGTAGTCGCGGCAAGGCCGGTCCCCCCAAGCGCAGAAACAAGTGCGGGCCCAACCGACGAGCAGCCAACGCATGCGCTTGAAAGAGTTGCAAGCGAACTCCCTGACAGGAGGGAGCCGGCGCCGACCTTTCTCCCTGCGCGCATGCTAGACAGCGCGAACGCATTCATGCCGGCTACAAGGCCAAGGAATACCGCGGTGACCGTAGAGACGACAAAGCCCAGCACGGCGCCGGTGGGAACGTAGAATGCAAGGACAGGCGAAAAGAACAGGAGCTGGTCAAAAGTGTTGAAGACCATCCAGAACGTGACAGCGACTGCCGCGGCGATGACAATGTAGACCGGCTTTGAAAAGGCCATCCTCATTGCAGAGGCTATCATACCCATAATCTCTCAGCTCACAAGCTCTTTATCAATTGCTTGCTGGAAGGTGACAATAGGATATGCGCCGGCTATCGGGACAGGTGAGCTGCCGTCGCTTTTTTCCACAACAAACCCGGGAGTCCCCTGAAACCCAAGCGACTTGGCAAGCGCGATATCGCTGTTCACCTGTGACAGGTACTTGCCGCTGTCAAGGCAGGTATCGAACTGCGCACTGTTGAGATCAGGGATCTGCTGCGCGAATGACTTTAGATTGCCAACGCCCGCCCAGCCCGAGTTTATCGCCTTCTGGTTCTTGTAAAGAATGTCGTGGAACTGCCAGAACTTGCCCTGCTCGTTAGCGCACTGGGACGCCTGGGCTGCGCTTACAGAGTCGGGGCCATACCAGGCAAAGTGCTTGAATACCACCGCGACCTTGCCTGCCGTGACGTACTGTTGGTCTATCTGGGGCTCGGTGGCGGCCGCGTACCTGTCGCAAAACTCGCACTGAAAGTCGCCAAATTCTACCAGCGTAACCGGAGCATTAGTCCCCCCCTTGTACGCGGAACCGGAGGCAATTAGGCTTGCAAGGGACAGATTCCTGGTGCCAGTGTTGTTGCTCGACTGACTGGAACTGCTCGACAGAGCCGGATTGCTAGCCGGAATCTTTGAGGCTGCAAGCGCAAAAGAACCAACAAGCACAGCGGCTACTATTGCGACAAGCACGTACATTGTGGCCTTGCTCTTTGTCTTGCGGCCAGTCCTGGGTTTGTCCTTCAAGCATAGTGAATTTCTCTCAGGACTGCTAAAGAGGTTTCGAAGCTAAAAGCCTACCTTGTCAAAGTCCATCGAGCCGGACTCGCTTATCTTGGGCTTGTTGCCGTGAACTGCCCTGTGCCTCTCGAGGTGAGCCTCGTCGGCAAATTCACTGCCGCACTTTTTGCACTTGAAGGCCAATGGTGTCATTTACTGCCAGGGTGTAGAAAAGCCTACCTCACAGAAAATTACACTAGAAAAAACGATCTCAAGGCGGAAGTGTAGGAAGCAACTTCGTACTCGGGTTATTATCGACGCCGAAAAGAATCGCCGGATGTACAAGGCCAATGAGCGCCAGGAGAGGAGTTTGGGTAGCGACAACTTCGGTTCTTGCAGCCCTTGCAATCCTCGGCGCCGCGGGATACTTGCTTAACAGCGCAGTCCCGTCTTTGTCCTCGTACTTTTCAACTTCCATAAAGACAGTCTCCGGTATTACGGAAAAGCCAGTCTCTGAGCCTTTTGTGCACAACTCTTCACAAACCGTGACAAGTTCGCTTGCGCCCGAACTGGAGAGTCTGGACGGCGCCTTGAAGCCGGTGAAGGTGTCGCTTTTGCCATCGGAAGAGGGACTCAGACAGTATGCGCTTGAATTGATTAACTCAGACAGGGCCACTGCAGGGCTGCCGCCAGTCACGCTTACAGATAATTACGCGGCCCAATCTCAGGCAGACGACATTGTCGCCACGGGCCACCTTTCTCACTGGATGACAGACGGCGAAAAGCCATACATGTCTTATTCAAGATACGGCGGGACTGGCTACGTATCCCAGAATGCTGCCATTTGCTGTTATGCGCAGCAGGCAAACCACAGTGCAATATCAGACGGCGTACTTTCCGGCCACTTCTTTACTGCAAGCGACATCAAGCAGGCGATCGAGGTCGAGCAAGACGGGATGGTAAATGACGACTTGGCTTGCTGCAGCAATGGTCACCGGATGAACATTCTTGACGCCCACCATACAGGAGTCAGCATAGGGATAGCGTACAGCAATAACTCTGTGGTGATGGTGCAGAACTTTGAAAACAGATACCTTGCTCTTGACCGAGCGATTTCCTCCGGGGACAACAAGTCGATCGAGATCTCGGGCAGTTATATCAGGTCCGGCTACCAAATTGCGGGAATTACAATCACTTTTGACAAGGCTCCATCTCATGCCGCATACCAGGAAAACTTTAATGAACACTCCTACGGCAGCGGCGAACTCCTGGCCACGGTGCAAAAGCCGGCTCCGCCTGGCTATCACTACCAGTCCATGCCGGACCACTTTGCGCTTGAAGCAGGGCGCTGGCAGGACACGGGCGCGGTTTTTGATGTGCGATTTGACATGTCCGGGGCAGTTTCAAAGGATGGCCCGGGAATGTACACGCTCACGGCATTTCTGACCTCAGAAGGCGGGCGGGACGTTTTCCCCGCACTTACCTATTCCGTGTATGCAAGCGCTCCACAGTAACCTCTAGTCTGCAAGTCATCAGAAGGGACTAGTCGCTTGTGACCGGGGCAAGCGTGCTAGCAGAGACAAAGTTGCCCCCTGCGCTGCCATTATCCAGGGCGCTGCCAGTAAAGACCTCGCCAGTTGCAGTGACCATCTTCCACGAGCCAATGTCTGGCGCAGATATTCCCGGCGGGTTTGTGATGGTGACTGTATAAGTCGCGCTGATGTTTATTACAAAGTTCTGTGGCATGCTCCAGCCTGATGGCGGCGTGTTCATTCCGCCAATCGTTATGGACTTGATAACCACCGCATGGGTGCTGTTGTTCTTGAACGTCAGTGTCGCCGTCGTGCCGCCACCGCTAAACACGTGCACGTTGATTGTGGCTTTCTGGATGTCAATCACTGTATTTGCAACGTTGACCACCTGCTGGTAGCCATTCACAAACGGAACGCGGACTGATGCTGTGACGTCGTGGCCGCTAGAGGATCTGCCCCCGACCTGGACAGGCTCAAGCGTGCCTGACGCAGGGAATATGTAGGTTATCGCGGTACCGTCCGAACTGACGCGCTTTGTCGCGTTGAGGTAATCATACGAGTCAAGCTGGAAGCTCAGCGAAGCAGAGCCGTTTGGCCCGATGGTAACCGGGTTTCCGCCGGACTGCCAAAGGCTTGAAGGTATCGGGCGAACGAGACTTACGTTTGATAAAGTGATTGTATCCATCCCGTTATTTACCACGGTAAGCGACAGGTGCGGGTACTGCGCATGGGCCAAGGTTAGCGACGGGTTAACGATCCCTAGGCGAGAAACCGGTTCTAAAAGGCTGACTATTTCAGACACACTTGTCGTTTTGCCGCTGCTGGTTCCGGACGCCGTAACCTTGAGTACATATGACGAGCCCACGGTCCCGGGCAAGGCCGAGAGTGCGATTTTCTGTTGCTGTCCGGGCTTCAGGACCAGCTCTCCTGCGGTTGAATTGAACTGGCCAAGAGTTACCGTGTGCAGAACTACCGGCTCTGTCCCGGAATTGCTGACTGTCACAAAGGAGGCATAGTGGCTGAAAATCTGATAATCGACAATCTTGATCGAAGGCGCCGCAGGGTTTGGCATTTGAATTATTGGCTTGTTGACGGGCGTGGTGGCAGTCGCATTCGTTTGGTGTGGTGCCTGTGATGCATTCTGCTGGTGCGATGAGCTCTGGCCTATGCTCCCTATCGGAAACTGGATGTGCACGGTGTTTGACGCCTTGTCGATAAACTGCCTTGCCTCAGGATTGTTGCTTGCAAACCACGCAGCCCCTCCCGCCAGACCCGCAGCCAGAATTACGGATGCTATCACGCCAAACACATGCAATGGATCAACACTTTCCTGGCAAGGTTTCTACCCTGCCAAAGTAGTACTCTGGAATAAACTGAATGATTCTAAGACAAGTGGCCACGCTTGATCCTTTGCTGCAAGGATTATCCCGGCAGGATATTATTCGCCCGCCTGTCACTGTGCGTACATACACAACGGGTTCGGCACAGGTACGCCGGAGCAAATGCGCGATAGTGATTGGCTGGTCGCCAATTCCACGGTCTGGGAGGAGTTCCGAAAATTAGCTGAAGTTCTCGAGCTTTTGGCCGGGAAGCGGTCCAGTATAGGCAAATGTGTCAGTCATTATCGTCTGAATTTCTGGTACATACTGAAAAATTCACAACTGGCTTTGAGCAGTTCCTGACATTTTCGATAAAGGGCGGCGTCAACGGAAAGTTCGCTGGAGCTAGTCGAGCTTGTTCAGGCAGGGTATCAGGTCTTTGACATGGTCATGATGTCACTCCAGTTCACATGCATCTTATGGTCTAATGCGCACGGAGGGCGCAGAGGGGTAACATTTTTTCACAGGGATTAACAGGGGAGTCACGTGTTGATTTTTGACGTAATCTTATCTGCTCCTATGAGACTCGAGGCTTTGGTTTGTCGATTAGCCAGAAGTTTCGCTCCCTAACCTAAGTTTCGATAAACCTTTGATCCCATGCACGGCATGCCGACGCCCTAGTTGCGTCTCGCTGTCAATAGTATTGCCACGAATGGAATCACCATCGCAGCAGACAGGGGCCACGCCCACTGGTAGCCAAACTGTTTTGCAAGGTAAGAAAACAATAGGGGCATCCACACGACTCCAACAAGCGATATTCCATTAATCCACGCAACCTTTAGAGCTCCATATCTGAAATCGTGGCTGTCCCGGCTCAAAATGCCGTCTCCCGCTCTCCCAAAAGTTGTTATCTGGAGTGATCTTGCTTTGGCATACGCGACGGTAAACCCGCCCCCTGAAAAAACCCCGGTAAGAATTACAGCGGCAGTTATAATGGGAATAGAGCCTGAGGCTGCGAATACGAGTGTGAGGCTTATCCCGATTCCGCAAATTACCATAATGCGCGCTGCTTTTCTTGTATTGTCATAAAGCCTGCCGAGAAGCGGAGCAGAGATTATTGCAGAGATTAGTGGCAGGCTGGCGATGATTCCGGCCGTCTGAGCCGGCACGGAAAGGCTTTGAAGATATACAACGAGATAGGTCAGTACCAGGGCCCATGCGCCCTGTATTCCAATGAGAAATATACCGATCCGCGCAAGGCCTGCGTCTGAGAGTATTTGCAGGGTGTTACGGAGCAGGCCCGGCGCTGCGGGCGGATGCCTGCTCTTGTCGTCGGAACCAGCGATGCTCTTTTCACCAACTAGCATTGATTCTGAACCACGTTTGTTGTCACTTAAGTGCAGATCCCGCGGCAGCGCGACAACCATGAACAATGCACTCAGGATTCCTATCGCGCCGCTCAACAGGATGCTTTGTCTCCAACCGGTGGCCGATGCAACAAGAATCCAACCGAATATTCCGATTATGCCTCCTGCAGAGTGAGCCGCATTTAGCCCTCCAATCGAAAGCCCGGTTGATTTCGCCCTGCCATAATCCGCGATTAGCGTAATGCTAGAACTGAAGAAAAACGCCATGCCGGCGCCGACGATAAAGCGCAGCAGGACCAGCTGGAAGGGTTCCGATGCCAGTCCGCAAAACAGCGCGGCGGTAGAAGACACAGCTATTCCGGTGATGGCAGAGGTTCTTGGACCAAACTTCAGGGCAAATATTCCTGCAGGGATTTGAAACGACCCGACTCCTATGAAAAATGCGGTGGATACCGCACCGAGCAGAAAAATATCCTGGTTGAGCTGCAGGGCAATCAGCGGAAATATTGCGGCTATGTTAAACCAGTTTACGCCGTAAATCGTTCTGGCCGCAATCAGTGAGAACGTTGCAAGGCCGGCCCTTCTATTCGAAATAGTGCCAGAGGTTGATATTTTGGCTGCTCAATATGGCTTGCAGACTAGTATAATAAAAAAGCAGCCACGGTAGCTCCGGGTTTCGGCCAAGTGGAGAGACCGGAGTGTAACTACTTGTCAAAAGCCAGTTCAAAGAGCCGGTCGGCAAAATTGATAATTATCTGAAACTTTGCAAGTTTGGAGGTCCACCTCGCGGGGATTTCGGCGAGTCCATAGTAGGCGCCTGCCAATTGACCGTATACTGCGCCTGTAGTATCTGCATCGTCCCGCAGATTGACCGCTTCAATTAGCCCCTCCTCAAAGGTGTCGTTGTTGTAAAAGCTCCACAATGCTGCTTCAAGCGACTGGGCTGCATAGCCGCTACCCCGAATTTGCGGCGGAGCTTTTGTCTTAAAGCTCCCGTTGGCGACTTTCAAAACCTCCTTGGTAAGAGGTTGTGATGACCAGTAATTCCTTGTTGGACTGAAAGTCTCTGAGAGAAGTTCTTCCTTGTCTGCTCCCCTGATAGCCCCGACTATCAGCGTCCCCAGATATCTGCATGCATCAACCGCCACTATGGCCTGATGGGTCGTCCTCGAGCTTTGCCCCGAGAAATAGACTGCCATTTCAGGATTTGCTGCGAAAAATAGCGGGACCGGGGCAAGACGCATAATAGAGCCGTTCCCGGCGCTATAGTAGTCTGACGGGCCACAGAAAGGCTCGCGGGTTTCTGCGAACTTGTCAAGTGCTGCTTTGATGGTCAATCCAATGTCAAAGCACGCTCCATTCGAGCTAAGATAGCCGTGGTTGTACCAGCGCGAATACCGCTCCAGTTGGTCTACTGGATCAAATGCCTGCTTGGAAATGAGGCTGTCTGCCAGACACAGTGCCATGGAGGCATCATCAGTCCACTGTCCCGGCTCAAACTCAAAAACTCCGCCCCCTGCCATGTCCCTAACCCGGCTGGAGAGATTCGGCGGACTAAACTCGAGAGGCGCGCCGAGAGCATCACCAGTTGCAAGCCCGACCAGACTCCCCCTATAACGGTCTAAGAGTCTTGCATGATTGGTGCTCAAGCTAGTGTCCATCTTTGTCTGCAGCCTCTTATTCTTTGAATTGGTGCCAATGCGATACAGCCGACACATCCCTCAAAGTAGCCTAATCAACAATATCCCAACATAGTATGGAATATTGTATAGCGCTGCAAGAGCTGCGACCTGAGTTCCGAAAAACTGACCTGCAAATACTGAAACTAGAACATTATTGACATGAGTCATTGAAATAAGCCCCGACAGTCTTTCCTGCCTCAAATCGCCTGAGCTGATGGAGCCGGCAAGGTATCCAGCCAGCGCGTAGGCACCAAAGCAAAGAAATGAAGTGGCGATTGTCTGGATGAGGAAGATCTGGTCCGAAAAAAAGTAGGCGGAAAACTGTGCAAACATTGCAAAATTGATTAGAACAACAAAGACTATGGACATTGGGAAGGAATTCCTGTCCGCAAAACCTGAGAGCCGCGGCAAATGCTTTTTTGCAGCCCAGCCTGCGGCAAGTGGGATGAAAAGCGCCGCAGCTAGCAGGGTTATCATGTTCAAGATAGGTATCTGGAACTGCGAGCCCGCCAAGAGGTAAGTCAGCGCAGGAAGCGTAAAGGGCGCCGCTAGCGATGTCACGACAATCATTCCGACGATCAGTGCAAGCCTGGCGCCAACAATATTTGCGACAAAAGGGGCCCCGAGCCCTGTAGATATCCCTGACAGTAACAAGACAGGAAGGGCAAAAGGCCTGTAGAGTACGTACGCAACTGCGTACATTAGCAGCGGGAGAGCGGCGAGCTTTATCACAGCAGTGGCTGCAAGCCGGCGCGGCTTTGAAAAAGTTGCAACGACGTCTTTTGCCTCAAGACGGAGGAGGTTGAAGAAAAGGAGGCCGCCAAGCCAGACCAGAAGGTATGGCGCAAGGACGAGTCCTGCTTTCGGGAGGAGCACTCCGGCGGCCATCGAGCCGGCAAGCGCCGCGGCAAGTACAGAGTCTTGCCTACGAGCCAAGATCTTTCAGTTGCTTTATCATTTCCCTGACAAAGTCAAAGCCCTGCTGCCAGAACTGCTCCTTTGTGATGTCGATGCCGGATTCTAGCAGCAGCTCCTCGGGTTTCCTTGAGCCACCGGCCGCAAGGATCTCAAAGTACTTGGGGACAAACGACGACTTGCCCTCTTGCTTGTACTGCTTGTAAAGCGAGAGCACGAGCAGGTTGCCAAAGGAATACGCGTAGCAGTAGAACGGCGTGTGGTAAAAGTGAGGTATGTACGTCCACTCCCACCGGAACTCCGGGGAGATTGCCACCGACCCCCCAAACTGCCCCCGCAGGTTTTTCTCGTAATGTTCCGCAACCTCGTCCGTTGTAGCGCCGTGCTCTCCAATTTCCTTGTGAGCCTCGACCTCAAAGAGGGTAAAGTATGCCTGCCTCATTATTGTCGCGTACATGTCGTCAATCTGCTCTGCAAGCAGCAGCCTCTGTTCCTTCCGCGAGAGGTCTTCCGCAAGCTTTTCGTTAAGCAGCATCTCGGCAAACACCGATGCGGTCTCGGCAAGGGGAAGCGGTGCGTGCGCGACTAGTACCGGCTTGTCTTCAGCTGCCATGCTGTGTATTGCGTGGCCAAACTCGTGCGCCAGAGTCGAGACATCCCTTGTGCGCCCGTCAAAGTTCAAAAGGACGTAGGGCGTTATCTTGGGCGTGACCGTATGGCAGAATGCGCCGCCGCGCTTGCCCTTTCTTATTGCCGAGTCTACATGCTTTTCGTCAAACAGACGTTCGGCCATTGAGCGAAATCGCGGCTCAAAGCTTTCAAAGGTTTCTAGGACTGACTGGACAGCCTTGCCGTAGGTGAACTTTTTTGCGCCGGTCTTGGTGTTGAGCGGGGCGTAAAGGTCGTACCTTCGCAGCTTCTTGAGTCCAAGCATCTTCGCTTTTTCTTTAAAGTAGTCCTGAAAAACGCCTGCATTCTTGCTGCATGCGGCCAAAAGCGAGTTGACCGTTTCGTCGTCAAGGTCGTTTGAGATGTTGCGCGCAGATATCGGACTTGCATAAGAGCGAAGCTTGACAGCTTCGTCTCGCCACTGTATTACGACGTTTCGATAAATGTCGCCCAGAATTCCGCTGTTCTTTTTGTATACTTCAAACAGTGCCTGGTAAGCAGCCGCGCGCTCGTTCGCATCAGGGCTTCGAACCAGGGTGACGAGCTTTTCGCGGCTGTCAAATTTCCTGATGACGAGCTTGCGGCCCTTCTTTAGCCTCATAGTAAATTCAAGGCCGCTCGTCAGCCTGTCGTAAATTTTGACAAGGGCGCCTATGCCGGTGACGGACATTATGTTAATCACCTTTTCTTCCGGCTCGCTGAGCGAGTACCTAGCAACCTTTCGCTTGTGGCTCAGGTATTCCCTATACACCAAGGGCGATGAATCGATCAGCCTCGCTGCGTTCTGGTCGTCAAGTTCCTTCTTGAACCAGAGGTCAAAGAACAGCATCCTGTTTCCGATGCCGGTGGCAACCTGCTCCATCTGCGTTACAAGTGCAGAGGCTTCATTAGACGAAGTGTCGGCATAGTACCGGAGATGCGCGTAGCCGGACGCGATGCTGACGCTTTCAATTATATCCTCGGCCTGCTTTAGCAGGGCAAGAAACTCAGAGGAAGAAATGCCGTTTTTCAAGCTCTGCCTTGCAGACTCAAAGCGCCCGACCTTGTCCTCTATCGAACGAAGATACGAAGAAAACTCCTCGCTCTTTGGATCCCTGACAAGCTCCGACAGGCTCCAGCCGCCTACTTTGAGGCCCGCGTACTCTAATTTCGCCATCGAGAAATCCCCGTACTCTTTTGCATGATCAAAAGATCCCTAGTGCTGAGCGAGTGCTGCAGTATGTAATTCTTGCGAAAAAATGCCAGACTGTTGGCGCTCGATTCTTTTCATGTGGTAAACTGTTGCGCGCGGAAACAGCTATAAGGTCGGTTGGCGCCCGAGTATGAACCCTTGGAAGCCACCTATTCCTGGAGTAAGTTTGGAAGAGAGGCAGAATACGTTGCCGCGCTCTACTTAAAGTCGCTTGGCTGGCGCGTAAGGCTGTCAAAAGGAAGCAGGGGACCCGCAGACATTACTGCGTGCAGGGAGGCGGACAACGCAACATGGCTCATTCAGGTGAAGGCTAGCTCGTGCCTGCCAAGGCTAAAAGGCAGCGAAGTGAAAAGGCTGCTGGGCATGGCGGAGAAATATGGGGCAAGTCCGGTCGTGGCCACACTCCAGCCAAATGCGGCCAGTCATGAACCCGAATCTGGCGGGGAGTTTGTAACAGGAAGGTTCGCGCTGTCTTTTTACTTGCTTGACGGCTGGACGCGCCTCAACCCCGCAGCCGCCTCCAGATAGCACCGCTTTGAGATATGAAGCTCGCTTCCGGTGAGGAGGTAGTGCAGGTCGTTATCGTGCCTGGAGCAGAGATACAAAATGAGCTTAAAGCCGTCAAATGCCAGCGACTTCTCCTCATTTTCAAAGGACCTATCTTGCGGCGCAAAATTGCTTTTGGCGCAAACCTCGCTGTACGTGCCTTTGGCGCAGTATTCCTCGACTTCCATCTCCTTGAGAACGACATAAACTTCCGCTTGCTCGAAGCAGCCAGCCGTCTGGCAGAAAGGCCTAGTTGTTTTCATCCTCTCACTCTTAGCAGGGATTGTCATTTGAGATTGTTCTATAATATGAGACATAGTATAAGTGGGTTATCACAGTAAATTCTTCTTGCTAATTAGATTGAAAGACAGCGGTAGGAGAAATTTTTTTCTCGGGGAGCAATCACCAATTACCAAGACTTTACGCAATCCAATCAGTCGAACGCTCGGTGAGCCTCAAGTTGCCAGAGCAACTCGTTGCCCCGAAACAATCAGCCAAAACTGACGGAGTTCTTCCAGTTCTATATAGTCAACTGACCCCCCGATGAGAGGTATCCCGAGTATGGAGTCTATGTTTGTGTAAATGAGCTAACGATTTAACTGGAAAATATACACAATTTGCTTAAATAGGCGCCATGTCAAGGAATGAATGCTCGCATATTATGGCGAGTTTCAGCATGGACGAATAAGGTTAGGCGAACAATATGTACGCTCCGGGGGCGAATTGGCCGCAGATGGCGTGCATGATAATGCCTTCCTTCTCCGTGCTGTCTTTCGTTTGCTTTTATCCCGGCAATGTCAACAGCTCATGTGCCAGGCATCAGGAGTGCTTCCCGAGCTCCCTCGGTGTTTATTCCGGGCAGGCTGGTCAATCTGCGGACTCTTAGGGAGACTGATGCGGCATCCCTGTTCAACTACCTCCAGGACGAAAAGGTTACAAAATATCTGCGGGCCATTCCAAACCCGTACACGCTAAAGGATGCAAGGGATTTTATAAAAACTAGCCACCTCCTGCTCCAAAAACAGATTGAATTTGACTTTGGCATAGAGTACTGCAATGCGGCAAATATCCAGTTGGTAGGAATTGTCGCGCTTGCCAAGGCGACAGAGGGCGGCCATGGGGCAGCCGAAGTCGGCTACTGGGTAGGCGCCAGCTATTGGAATAGAGGCATCGCCAGTGAATCTTTAGCTCTTGTCGTAGACTATGCTTTTTCGGCGCTACGCCTCCACTCGGTTCATGCATATGTAATGAAGGAAAACCTTGCCTCAATCAGGGTGCTTGAGAAATGCGGTTTTAGCTTAGAGAAAGAGTTACCAAGCAATACCCGCAAGGATGGCAGGTGGGTTGACGAGGTCAGGTACGTTCGGAGGCTACAGGCGGGCCTCTAATTGTCATGAGCTTGACTGTTTTTGGGTCGGGGCAGCGGCTACTGAACTGACGGTTTTTACGAAAATCGAGTACGAGGTTGCGTCGAACGCCGACTTACCGTCGTTTAGCACTGCTGACACGGTGTAAACGCCGTCCTTGGATACTGCCTTGGCTAGCGAAAAGGAAATGTCCACGGTTCCAGTTGCATTGTCGACATCCCATCTGTCGGCCTCGACTATCTTGTAGCCATGCGGCTGCTCGTAAAAGTAGCCAAACCCAAGTGGCCTTGCCACGACTGCAACCGTGGTGCCGGAAGAGTAAGAGAGCTTGTTCTTGTTCGCCTCGTACACTGCAGGAGTGGGCAGTTCGTCAAAAGTTATCTGGAGCTGACTCAGGGTTCCGGAGGTCAGGTGGCCCCTGACGTTGACAGTGCCATCATTTACCGAGGTCGTCAGCCCGTAATTGTCCTCAAAGTTCTCAACGAAAACAAGGTAGTACCTGTCATAGACTATGCCAATGCTGACATCAGTGTGGTGGGGATCGAGGATGTTTTCCCTGTGGCCGTTGGCACAGCATGACTCATCGTCGTACATCATCTTGTACTCCAGGTCAATTATCGTGTTGACCGGGTCGATTGTCTCGCATATTGATTGCAGAGAGACGCAATGCGAGTACTCGGCCAGAGTAAAGCCGGTTATTGCGACGTTCTGATGGACATTGCCTGTGCCGTTGTACCTTGTATAGGTCATGTACGGCTTCTCGCCGTCAGTCATCCAGTGAGAGATTTGCTTTGTCGAAAATACATCCTCCGCGTGGACCTGGGCTGCCTCGTTCGAGCTGAGCCTTACGGGTCCAAGTCCGTACTTGTGCCTGTCCAGGTTTATCTGGGCAAGCGCGTCCTGGACAAGTTCAGACTGAGGTACTGATTTTGGAGCCGGTCCGACCTGCTGGAGCACGCTGACCGGCAGGTCCTTTGCGCCCAGCACCTTTGACGCTACGTTGTTTACGATTCCAGGGTAGAGGAAGACAAGTCCTATAAATGAGGTGAATACAAAAGCCGCAGCGATGGCCGCGTAACCCGCGGTCCGCATGGCTCAGTTCGACCTCCTGAGATATGAACAAAAAGAATTGAGAGCATCCTGCATGGGAAACGTGGCCTCCCTAGAGTTTGCACCCAGAACGTTTAATGTTTGTGGGTATTATAGCAATACTACCTGACATCGACTGATCGGGCCTAATTCCCACGGGCAGCCGCGTGGGCATCGGAAATGCTGCTAAGCGCACCTACTCGATTTGACTTGTGGCTTTTGCGCCTCACCGTTGAGCGGATATTATTCCCGCAAGTGGCAGCGCGTGAAGACGCCGTCTTTCTGACATTTCTAGCAGCGTGCCTTGTTTGTCTGGCTGCAAGCCTTACCTTGTTTGAGATAAGCACGCTGTTTAGCATGGTAACCGCTGCCGTGTGAACGGCACGTTCTGTCTGCATCCCTTCCAGCCAGAACAAGAGATAGCTTATTCTCGAAAAGAATGCAATGCTCAGGTTTATGACAAACAGCTTGCGAGCGCCCATTGCCATGGCCATGAGTCGCTGAGTCTTGAACTGCTGCCCCACAGTCCCGGCGACCATGATCTGCGCGCCCTCAAGAACCATCATGAGCCTTATTGAAAGTACGCTACACACAACGGCTGCAAATGCAGCTGCTCCGCCCGCCATGGAACTATTCCTCCCTTCCCGCTTTTGGGACGCGTAAGCGGAAACTGCGACGATTCGTAGGGTTGTGCATTGCTATCTGTTTGCTTGCAGTTTGCCGGCCGCGGATTTAATTCCGCGAGCGAAATTTATTCAAGCTCTGCTGAGCTGGAAGTGAGCTTGATTTTGCTCCCGCCGGGTCCGGGGATACGACTCTTACCAAGATCAAATAAAGCTCACGAGAATGCGAACGGCAGCTGGTATGGTTGTTGATAGCCTTGCCCATGCTCGGGTGCGCAATGGATTCTTCTCAATTGCGCTGCAACATCTGCGATGAGATACTCAGTCACTCCAGCATAACCGCCCATCTGGCCAGCCGGAATCACTCCATAAAGAAAAAGGTGGCCGAGTACAATGAGATGAATTCACTTCTTCGGCGCACCTACGAGAATGACGACAGGTCGGTATTGCAGGTATGGATTACCGGCCTATATGCCAAGGACGCAGTGTCGAGGGAATCTCAGGCGTAGTTGCCTTTGATTGATGACTTGGCGCCGCATGCCTCGCAGATAAGAAAGCCGAGCGTTTTGTTCTTCTCGGTGCGGGTATCAGGGCTTCCGCAAACGGGGCACTGCACGTATTCCTTTATGTAGCGATCAAGGAGCGCCTGGAATGAGGAAGGCGTTTTGCGGCCAAGGAATATCACCCTCTCACCGGCGATGTAGCCGGCGGATGCCAGTTCCTTGTTAAGGTAGAGCAGGATCTTTTCCGGATCCCTTCTGAGGGCCTTTGGAAAATCCATAAAGTTTCGAAAAATAGTATTCTTGCCGACCCAGATGATCTGGGGAACTGGGATCTCAAGCCTGGATGTCGCCTTTTTGGCAGTTCCGCCAAGCTTGCCCTGCAGGCGCTTGAGCATTGGCTCGTACTCCTGAACCGTTTGAGCGTGCGGAGCCTCAGTGCCGGTGTTAGAACTCACGCAGGTTTTCTTGCAATTCTGATTAATTTATGTTGCTTGCCCGCGGAGGAGAATTTCGGAAGCTTTTCAACTGCGCCTCGGCGCTCGGGATTCTCCTTTGCGTGACGGAAATGGCCTCTGTGGAAGAATCGCAGCCTATCCAAGTCCTGCCGAGCTTTTCCGCGACATAAAGAGCAGTCCCGGAACCACAGAAGAAATCGGCTACGATGTCCTGCGGCCTTGAGAACTGGGATATGATCCGCTCCAACAGCTCGGCGTGCTTCTCTGTAGCATAGCCTGTCGAGTAATTGTAAGCCTCAATATCAAGCCAGATATTATCAAGCAGCCTGAACTTTCTTGGCGGGATCCAGTACTCGGGGTATTTTGACGTGCTTCTCTTTCGGATAAATTCGAGGACCTTGCCAGTCTTTTCCCAGTACTGTTCCAGCGCAAGGTGGCCGTATGAGGACCTGTATAGATTGTAGTTTTCTATTGCCTTTTTGGCCCTCTCCTCTGCCCATTTCCATTGCCCCCTCTCTGGGCGGTAGCCGAATATCTCATATCGCATCGTCGGCCTGTTGACATTGCTCCAGAAGCCCATCCACTTTGCCTCGGAATTCGCGGGTCCGAGCGGGAGCGCGAACTTGGCCTGCCTTGACTTAGAATACCAGAGTAGCGAGTCAAAACCGCTGTGCATCCTGTCGATTGAACTGAACTGGTACTGCAGATTCTTGCGTCGGCCGCGTTTTACGATTATCTCATTTCTAAAGTTTGCAGGGCCAAATACCGAATCCAAAAGTACCTTGACATAGTGCACTGCGTGCCAGTCGAGGTGGATAAACAGCGACCCGGAGGGCGACATCAGGCGCCGGATGGCATGAAGCCTCGGCTGCAACATCTCCAAGTATTTGTCCCGAGTCAGTATGTCGTCAAAAGCGGCCACCATGTCGTTCTTTATTCTGCGGTAATAGCGCTCGCCGGAGAGAAAAGGAGGATCGATGTAGACGAGCCCTATCGAATTCTCAAGACCAGCCTCAAGGAGATAGTTCATGCAATCCAGATTATCGCAATGAAACAGCAAGTTCTTGCCTTTGATTTCAGGCGGGCATTGCGCGGCGCTGGAAACGTCAGCGCGTTTTGCAGTCTTGTCCAAGCTGCTACCTCAGGTGCATGCCCCCTTCTAAATCAGCATTTCGCCGCGCCCATGCACTGCTAGTTAGTGCTTGGCATACTGTGTTGTAGAGTCGTAAACCAGCTTGCTGTGCTTTGCTGCCTGAGAACCGCTCTGTGGCTCCTTTGAACTGTCAAGAATTTCTCCCTTTGCCACCCCTGCGTTTTCCGCTCTTTCTCCAGAGTATGACAAGGCAATTTCAGGCCGGTTTGCCTCCCGGAGCTCCTCTGCCACCATTTCCCTCACGTCGGCGCCGTCAACTTCGATAGTTCTCGGCTCGATGCCCCTGAATGACGGGTGCTCCTTGTTGCTCTCGACTTCCCGAGCGATCTCGTTGCTCTCGGTCCTGACCCGCCTTGAGACTTTCTCTGCAATGTCCTTTGCAAGCATGAAGGGCGTGCCTGACCTGCTGACGGTCTGCGCCATCCTGTCGCTGTCAAACCTTTCAGTCCTTCCAGTCGAGCGCCTTATGACAATGTCCACCTTTGGACTTTCACTCTTGGGTCCCGCGGTCTTGCTCCGGCTTTGCTTGACTTTTCGGCCCGATGCACTGGTGCGCGGATTCCCGCGTTTGGAAGCTGCGGTCTTGGACTTTCTCGCCGCGGCGGTTTTCTTCTTTGCCATATACAGGCTTCCGGGGGGTTATCATTGATAGGCATTGCTAAAACCGTTCTAGCATACTGTTCGTTAACTGTCTAATGCTCTGCGGTATAGTCGACCGGCATCAGCCTGCGGCAGGTGTATGTCGTCTGCCAGCCTCACCTACCCATATTAGCGATCACACTATATTCCAGCCGTTGACTGTACATACTCTAGCGAAGAATATGATTCCTATCAACAGGCCCTGGATTGGAGAGGAGGAAAAAAAAGAGGTCGCAAGCGTTCTTGACGAAAACGCTCTGACCACCGCTGCACGGGATGGCGGCAAGCGCGTCCGCGACGTCGAGTCCCTCATGCAGAAGTATTTGAATGTGAAGCATGTTCTTGCGGTCAACTCTGGCACGGCAGCGCTTCAAGCAGCGCTTATGGCGATAGGCATCAAGGAAGGCGACGAGGTGCTCCTTCCATCGTTTACATTCGTGGCTACCGCCAACGCCGTCGTGGCGGCGGGGGGCAAGCCGGTTTTCGTCGACATCAAGAAGAGCGATTATACCATGGACCCGGCCGATCTGAAGGCAAAGATTACGAAAAAGTCCAAGGCCGCGATTCCGGTGCACCTTTACGGTCACCCTGCAGACATGGACGAAATCTCTGAGATTGCGCGCAGCAGCTCTCTCGCGGTTATTGAAGACGCCTGCCAGTCTCTTGGCTCAACATACAAGAAAAAGCAGACCGGCACGCTTGGCCTGATGGGCTGCTTTAGCATGTACGCGAGCAAGGTGCTTACCGCGGGGGAAGGTGGGGCGGTTGCCACCGACAGCGATGAAATGGCAGACAATATCAAGATGATAAGAAACCACGGGATGGTCGAGGGGTACGACACTCGTGTGCTGGGACTGAACCTGAGGCTGCCGGAACTCTCGGCCGCAGTCGCCAAGGTCCAGATGCAAAAGCTTGAAAAGATGCTTGAAATGAGGAGGCGCAACGCGCAGATGCTCTCAAAGCTGCTGATGCCCTCTGCAAAGGGCAAGGGTTTTGCAATCCCCGAGGAGAGTGCTGACAAGAGATACAACTGGTATCTCTATACAGTAGCATGCATAGCGGAAGGCTCTCGGGAGAGGTCAAAGAGCGCCATGATTTCAGACGGCATCGGCGCGACAGTGTATTATGACCCCCCCGTCCACAAGACGCCTTTTTACATGAGGCTGGCACCGGGCACAAGGCTTCCCGCAACAGAATGGTGCGCAAGCCACGTCGTCTCGCTTCCGGTACATCCAGGTGTCAAAGAAGCCGAGATAGACCGGATCGCCTCCAGCTTTTTGGCGAGTCTTAAGTAGCCCCGGTCGTGCGGGTTGCGCAGACGCGCCCCTGCTAATTTCAGGGCGCATCCTGCTAGCGAACCAGGTGGGGAAAAAATTCCCCGTGGCTCAAAGCCGATGCTTACTGGACGTACGCACGTTCTGCGTGCTGCGTGATGTCCAACCCGATGTCCTCTTCTTCCTCTTTGACCTTCAGGCCAATTACTTTGTCGATTATCTTCATGATAACGACGGTGCCCACAAAGCCCAGGACGGCTGCAACGCCCACACCGAGAGCTTGAATCGCAAACTGCATCGGGTTGCCAAACAATGCGCCGTTTGGTCCCGCGGGGTTAACAAGCTGGGTTGCAACCAATCCTATTGCAAGCGAACCCACAATTCCTGTCATGCCGTGTACAGAGCTGACATCGAGGGCATCATCGATCTTGAAGTGTTCTTTCAGTAAGAGGATAGAGTAATACGATACGAACCCAAGCACGATCCCAAGGAAGAAAGAGCTCTGGGAGCTGATGTAGCCTGCCGCAGGTGTGACGCCGGCGAGCCCCGCAATAGCACCGTTGATAACCGCAGTCGTTGAGGGTTTGCCCGACCTCTTCCATGAAAGGCCAATCCATACCATGGCAGAGGTAGCCGATGCGATATGGGTTACAAGCAGCGTGTTTCCTGCCAGAGAGCCTGAGGCCAGCGCGCTTCCGGCATTAAACCCAAACCATCCAATCCAGAGGAGAGTTGCACCAATGACCGCAAGCGGGATGTTGTGCGGCACCATGATATCCGGGCCAAAGTTTTTCCTTCTGCCAAGGACAAGCGCGGCGGCCAGCGAGCCTAGACCGGCGCTGGTGTGAATTACAATGCCTCCTGCAAAGTCGAACACACCGAGCTTGGCAAGCCATCCACCTCCCCAGATCCAGTGCGCAAGCGGGTAGTAAATGAAAATGCTCCAGGCAATAATGAAAACGAAAAATGAGCTCCACTTGAGGCGCTCTGCAAAGGCGCCTGTAATAAGCAAGGGTGTGATCACCGCGAACATCATCTGGTAGGAAGCAAAGGTCACACCAGGGATTGTGGGGGCATAGTCGACGCCTTGGTTCATTGGAACGTTATTGAAGAACAGCCATTGTGAACCACCGATAAAGCCGTTGTCTGACGGCGCAAATGTAAGGCTAAACCCCAGAACAAACCAGAGTGTGGACAGGATCGCTAGGCCAGAGAAGGTCTGCATCAGAATTGAAAGCGAATTTTTGCTTCTGATAAGGCCGGCTTCAAAAAAGCCCAGAGCAGGCGTCATCATCATGACGAGGCCCGTAGAGACAAGCATCCATGTGGTATCTCCCGTGTCGATCGGCATTTCCCGCCACTATTTGCATAAACGGTTCATATAAAAACCCTACTAATTTGCGATTATAATCTAATATTGAATTTTTATGATGATATGCCCTGTTTCTTTAACATTTTGAGATGGAATACCGTTATGGGAGAACCGGCAAGCGACTCCACGAGTTTTGCAGGTAAGCAGCCCGTACATGCAAGACCTGATTCCAAAAAGAAAAAAGACTGGCCATACTAAAATCACTTCAGCCCAATTTCTGCAGTGCGACGGGCGCAGAAAAGCACGTGTTTCAGTATTCGCCCGAGGAGAATTTCATTTCAATCATGGCCAGAAATACCATGTTCATGAGCGGTACCATGACAAACACGAGCATGTCGAAAAGGTTCTGCGTCGTAAAGTCGAGTATGTGAAAGCCAAGCGAGCCTGCCACGAAAATGCCAATTACGCCCATGATGACAGACACTATGACTCCCCCGAGGTACCCTTCGCTCACCATCGCGAGGCTGTCGATAAAGCCCTTGAGCTTGGCCTTTTTGAGCGCAATAAGCTCCTTTGACTCTTCTTCGCAATAGTCGCGCAGGCTTCCGCCGGAAATTATGACGTTGGCGATGCCCAGCAGCACCGCCCTCAGCATGTCCGAAGGGGTATGCGCCGCTACAAAGCCAATGGCAGTAATAACGTCCTCACCAAGAATGTCAAATCGGTAGACAATCTTTGAGAATTCCTTGGAGACCGGCCCGAACTCCTTGAGGGCGACGTGCCGTATGGTCTGCACGGGGTTCATGCCGGCGCTTGAAAGCGTCGCCATGTACGACATGACAAACGGCAGGTTATAATTTATCTTTACGCGCTTTGACGAGATCTTGTTCACAGCAATAAAGTATAGTCCTCCGGTAGACGCAGCAAAGGTCGCAAGCGTTACCGCCAGGGTGATAAGGCCCGCCTGCGGAAACCCATGCACAAAGTACGTGAAGACAATCATGCACGCGACAAATACAACAGGCGTGGCAATCATTGCAATGCCAAAAATCGTTGCAAGGAACATGCCCGGCGTTTGGTTGATGTCGGCTTGGTAGATTGTGTTGAGCATGGAGGGGCTCGGGTTAGCGTCCGCCCAGCGGAAGAACCTGTACGTCAGGCGCTTATACTTGCTTGACTTGAATCGCATTTAATATCCCTGCCGGGTCCTTGTAATAGTTTCTGATAATGTCCGAAACTTCTCGGTAGTCACTTACACTCTTTGATATCAAGTACTCGAATATTGACGCGCGCTTTTCTAGCTGTTCGTAGAGCTGCCTCTTTTCGAGGCCCAGCTTGTCGGCTATTTTTTCAAGCAAAAAGCTTCTGCCCCCGTATTCAAACGTGTCCGTGAACGGATCCCACCTAAAGACAACGTTTGTCACAAGCTCTTTTGTCTCCGGATCAAGGCCGAGTATTTCGACGATTTCCCTGACCCTTCTGACCTTTTCTGTGCCCTTTCGGACTGCGTTTACGAAAATGACAAGGTTGGTGTTTGAAAGAAGGACGCGGGGAACGTTCATGGGTGGCGACTCCACCCTGGCAAGAAGCTCCGACATCGAGGCCGCGTGGATGGTCCCCATCGCAGAGTGTCCCACAGATATGGCCTGGAACAGAGTATAGGCCTCCTCACCTCTTACCTCACCCACAATGAGGTACTCCGGCCTCTGTCGCAGCGCCGCGACAAGCAGGTCGAACAGGCTCACGTCTCCCGCGGAGCGGCCTTTCCCGGAGACGCCTGAAATGCCGGACACGTTGCTTGAGGATGACGCCTCACCAAAGCCGATTCTGGTGATTGCCTGGATCCAGTTAGTATGAGCGAGGTTGATCTCTGGGGTGTCCTCGATGGAGACTATCTTGTTCTCCTGCTTGATAAGCATCGATATTCCGTTTAGCAGAGTCGTCTTGCCGGCTGCTGTTCCGCCAGAGATTAAGATGGAGCTACCGAATTCCACAAGAAGCCACAGGTACGAAAAGATCCTCGTGTCAACACTGTTTAGCCTTATGAGCTCTACCGGGGAAATTGGTCTGCTCCTGAACTTTCTGATTGTAAATGTCGCACCCTTCTTGGTGACCTCGCGGCCCATGGTCATGTTGATTCTGCTCCCGTCAGGAAGCGCCGCATCCCTGATTGGCTGAAGAATTGAAATGTGCCTGCCTGAAATCTGGGCAAGCCTCAGGAGCAGGCTGTTTAGCGCCATCTCCTCAAAGACCACGTTCGTCTTGATTGACTCGTAGACGCGGTGATAGACATAGAGCGGGGTGTCAGGACCATTGCAGCTGATGTCCTCTATCATCCTGTCGTTCATCAGCGCATCTATTTCCCCAAAGCCGACATAGTCTCGAAGCAGGTAATAGAGAATCCTCTGCCTTTCCAGCGGACTGAGCTTGACTCCCTGTATGTCCAGAATCTCCTTGTAAATTTCGTTTACAAACTCGATCTTGTCTGTAGTATCGACAAGCACGCGCTCGCTGTTGACCAGCATATCGTAGGTCTTTTTGATGCTCTTGAGAATATTCTGCTCCTTGGTAGTGAGCTGCGGCTGAATAACGTTGTAAGTGGTCTCGCCGTTTTCATGTACGATGTTTACAAACTGGAACGGCTCCTTGACAGGATATGTTATGTTCTTGTATTCCTGAAGTAGCGCATACGTGGGGTCGTCGACGAGCTTGCCGGGAATCGAGGTGATTGCCGTGGGCGCGGGCTCGGTATCGACTAACTTGGCCTTTTTAAAAAGCGAAAAGCCGCCGCCTTTCTTGAGCTTCTTTGTCTTTTTGCGAGAATACTCTTCAACCGCAGCCTTTTCCTCTGGTGTGAGCTCGCGTTTTTCATGCGCAAATACTTCTGCGGTCTTGGCCTTCTCGGCCAGCTCTACCGGCTCTACCTGCGGGACGTGGCGGTCCTCTTTTTTGCCTCCAAAGAAACCCTTCCGGGATTCCTTTGGCTCTGATGCCACGTGGCTAGCCGCAGAGTGTGTTTGCGATTGTGACTGCTCTGAGGCAGAATCGCCGCTTAGCTTGTCATTTTTTCCAAGGGACCACTTTTTCTTTGGCTTGGAATCTCCGCTCACCGTGGGCGACTGGCTCGCGGTTTCACCCCTGCTTGCCAAAGGAGTTCCTGCCGAAGGTTCGCCGTCAGGACCCACCGGCGATGGTGCAGAAACTGGCGCCGGCGCCTGGGCGTCTTCGCCTTTTTTCTTACCGGAAAACAGTTTCATGCGTTAATTCTCTTTCCTTGCACCGGTTTTTTAATTATTATCTTGCTGCTAGGGCAACTTTCTCTGCGACTGTGGCTGTCTGAACTTGCGGCTTTTCGACGGTCATGTTGAGGACTACTTCAGCAATCTCGCTAGCGTGCTGGGCGGTGCGCTTGATGCTTTCAAATATTAGAACTATTCTTGCAGGTATAGATGCCGGGGACTTGGCGAGCCCTTCGTTCTTTTCGATTACCGCCAAGTCCTTTTCCATCTCTGATGCAAACATTCTGGTGGCACGAATGACTCTGTCGGCAGTATTGTAATCTTCTTCAAAAAGTGCCAGGATAGAGTCTGCTACGAAACCCGTAGCTGATTCGCTCAACCTTCTGATTCTCGCTACCAAATAGTCGTCAACGGGCTCCTTTATTTTGGTCGAGTCGGCCGCAATCTTGCATGCAAGGTCCGCGATGCGCTCGACAACGTTTACCACAAGCATGTACCGCAAGAGGTCGGCATCCGCGCCAAGCCCCAGGCTTGAGTAATCAACCTCGCCCTGTAAGGCAATTTCGAGCTGGCGCATGATGTAAAAGCTAAATCTGTCAACGTCATCGTCGTTTCTTGCGACATTATCGGAGAGGTCATGGTCTCTTGAGCTCAATGCCCTGATTGCGTCGCTGTGCATCGAGGCGGTGATAAGGTACATTCGCTTTATTGCGTCTTGGACGTTCAGCTGGGCATGGCCCAGAAGAACCTGCAGTGAAATTACTTCGTGTGAGTCGCTGATTATCTCTGTGCCCATAAGGCATCGTCTCACGAGTTCCTTAATCACGGTCCTCTGGGTCGAGGTAAGCCGGCCTCCGCCTGCGACGGCAATGTCAATCCTGCTGTAGCCTTTGAGGTAGTACGAGATAATCCTCCTCAGCACCTGCCCCATGTCTTCCTTGCACGATGCTGGATCGATTACAACATCTGCCTTCTTCTCCACGGATGCTCCGGTCGGAGAGTTCCGTGCCATTACAACCAGAGAGGTGTTGTTCTGCTTGGCAATCATGACTTTGTCACCCTGCTTGAGGCCCATGTCCTGCGCCCATTTTTTCGGGAGTGCTAGCATGAAAGACGTGCGACCTGAAAATTGCACCTTTCTCAGTTCAAAATTTTGACTATTTGGCATATACAATATCTCCTATAACGTTGTTCGAGAATAATCAGCTTGAATAAAACAATTAAGAAGGTGAACTATGTGAACTACATACCTCTATGGTGTACAAGCCCCGCCCACAGTCGATTGTTATTAACCATTTGAGTTACTGAAACCAATAATTCTTCTGAATCCTCCCGAAATCAGGAGCTCCTTGCGGTGGTCGCCTAATCTGGGGCGCTACAATTTTCCGGAAATGAGGCCTCGAAGAATCTAACTTGCCCGCAGGTCAGTAATCAGCTGAGGTGAGCGGAGCTGCACAAGCTTTGAAGGTTCCCTTCCCATCAAAACCTACCTGACGACCAGCACGGGACAGGTGGCGTAGGTTACCACACCGCTGGCGACACTGCCAAGTAGCAATTTTTTAAATCCCGATCTGCCGCGGGTTCCAATTACTATCAGGCTGGCTTTTTCGTTTTCGGCGTATTCTATAATCGCGGCCACGACTGAGTGCGGCGTGTCGATAACGTGGTGACTGAAGCTGACGCCTGCTCTGTCCGCGATGTTCTGGATCTCTGCAAACCATCCCTTTGCCTCGGCTTCAGCCTCTTCAATTTTCTTCTTGACAACGTCTGGGTACGACAGCCGGTAAAGCCCGAATGACTGGAGGTATTGGTCGATGTTGACAACGTAGACGGCCGTGACGGATGCACCGTACTTTGCAGCTACCATGACTGCCGATTTAGCAGCCCGCATCGATTGCTCTGATCCGTCAAGAGGGACTATTATTGTTGAAAAAGCGTCTGTCTCGCTCATGCCTCTCAGACGACTATTGAGTTCATGCTATTAAACACGACGCCGTGATGCTCTGTCATAGGCACAAAGAGTATAAACAAACCGCCGGAAATGCAAGGCATGTCTTCAAGGTTGCTCGTCTGCGGGGTTATAAACTGGGACACAACCCTGTTCGTTGACCGCCTCCCCTCTGCGGGAGAGGAAATGCAGGTCAGGCGCATGATTTCGGTTCCCGGTGGCAAGGGAGGCAACACCGCCGTTACGGCTGCTAGGATACTAGGACCGTCCAAGGTGACACTTGTAGCTGGGCTTGGCGACGATGATGTGGCGCAGCGCCAGATTCAGGTTCTGGAAAAAGAGGGAGTTGATACTGGCTGCATAATCTTTCAGAGGAAAATGGCATCCGGCCAGGCCTACATTGTAGTTGATAACCAGACAGGCGAGAACATGATTCTCACCCACATGGCTGCAAACCTGCTACAGCCGGATTTTTTCTTCCCGTCGCAGCATTTTCAGGACGCGGCAGCAGCCAGAATTGCCGAGGCCGTTTCCGGGGCAGAAATGATAATTGTAATTGACCCTCCGTTTGAAGTCGCAAGCCGGCTGGCCGGTTCCAAATCCAAAGATCAGTTGCTTGTCCTCTCGCCGGCGCTCCTGACAAACCTGGGACTAGGAACTCTCAGGTCGTACCTAGAAAAGGCGGACTATGTGGTATTAAACGAGCAGGAGGCAGGGCTGTTGATGCAATCGCCGGCAGCGCCGGATTCCATCGCTGACGCAGGCAGCCGCCTGTCAAGGCTCCTTGGAGGAAAACGGGTGGTTATTACACTTGGAAGCAGAGGCTGTGCGCTATTTTCCGGCGACAAAAAAGCGCTGATTCCGCCGCTCGACCTGGATTACTTTGGACTGAAGGTTGTCAGCACAGTAGGAGCAGGCGACACGCTGGTTGGAACCTTCGCTTCCTTTAAGGTTGAGGGGCTTGACGACATAGAGTCGTTATTTCGGGCCTGCATTGCCGCGGGCCTAAAGACCACAAGGGAGGAGACCAGGGGGAGCCCGGACAAGGAGATGATAGAATACTATGCCGGCCAGCCGAAGATGCGGATGCTGCTAGACTCAGTGAAGCTCACCTGAGCCCATCTACGACCAGCTGGTTGAACCGCTGGGAATTGACCTGGCGGCATACGGCGACGTTGCCTCCTTCTCCCGCCTTGACGACGCTTCTTCCTCTAAATGCGCCGTCTAAAGAGATGCTTATGCCGCCACATTCTTCGATTTTGAGCACCTCTGGGTGCAGGAGCGAAAACAGAGTAAACACGTCGTGGAGGTTGAAGTAAGAATAAGTCTTGACAGGGTACTGCAATATCTTGCAGGCCACTTTCGCCGGCCTGCTTGAAAGCGAGCATATTGTCGACAGGGAAGTGCTTGTGACTGCACAATCCGCCGAGCTCGTAACGTCCAGGCCCGATGCGACAACCGCGGGAGCCGAGACCTTGCCCGCCGCAAAATCAAAGACGATTGCTGCAGCCTCTGGATCGCAGTAAAAATTAAACTCGGCGTATTCCGTGGTATTGCCGCGCACTAGAGGGTCGTACGTGCCTCCCATGACGAAAATCCTGTCAACCCTGGATGCAAGGGAGGGATCTTTTTCAATGAGCATCGCGACGTTGGTAAGCGGGCCCGTCGCGACAATTGAAATCTCCTTTGGCCCGTGGGCCTTGAGCAGTGCCGACACTGCGTCAACCGCACCTACGGTGCTCGGGGCTGATTTTGGCTCCGGCAGGTCTGTGTCGCCAAGGCCGTCCCTTCCATGTATGAACTCGGCGTCAATCGTCTCGCCGCTTCTGATTGGCCTGCTGGCACCGGGGTGTACCGGGACCTTGCTGTTGACAGCCTCGATTATTCTCAGGGCATTGGCAGTCGTCCTGCGAACACTTACGTTCCCGCTGACGGTCGTGACCGCAAGTATGTCAAGGTCCGGCGAGTTGAGCGCGAGAAGCAGAGCCATGGCATCGTCGATGCCCGGGTCCATGTCAAGGATAGCCTTCTTTTTCACGCCCTGCTGCTGGCTTTTCAAACTGATGCAGTATTCGCCCCTGGGCCTTCAATAAATCAGTATGCTCTGGCGGCCTACTTTCTCACCACAAGTACCGAGCAGTGCGCATGCGACACCACTCCGCTTGCGACGCTTCCAAGCAGGAAGCGCTTTATCCCGCTCTGGCCCCTTGTCCCGATAACTATAAGGTCCGCCAATTCCTTTTCCGCAAATTCGACTATCGAGGAAGGCACTGATACGACATCAAGTATAATCTCGGTGCTCATCTTGACATCTTCGCGCATTGCAATCTGCCTCACCTCTGCAAACCAGCCTTCGGCCTTGAGCCTGGCTTCCTCAAGATATCTTGGCAGCATCAGGCCCACTGATGAATAGTCGGCGTAGGGCGGGTTTACAATGGAGTGCATGAAGACAATCTCCGCTCCAGACCTTTTTGCCAGGTAGACTGCATACCTGGCTGCTGCGAACGAAAATTCTGAGCCGTCAAGGGGCACGATTATCTTTTTGATGTTTGGAAGCGCACCGGCGGCCGTTGACTGCGACAAAACGCTAGAGCCTCCTCTGAAATGCCTCGACAACGTCGCGGGCAGTGACTATGCCTTCGAGGCGTCCGTCTCTCTCAAGCGGGAGTCTCTTTATGTTGTTCTCTAGCATCACTTTTGCCGCATCGCTTGCCCCTATTCCAACGTTTGCAATGATTAGCGGCTGTGACGAATACTTCATGACCTTTTCCTCAACGCTGACGCCCGCTGCTAGAACTCTGAACATCATGTCGCGCTCGGAAAAGATGGCAATGGGATTCGCAAATTCACCGACAACTACGCTTCCAATGCGTTCTTTGACCATGACCTTGACGGCGTGAAGAATGGTGTTTTCCGGGCTTACCCTGACGAGCCTTTTGGACATCACAGTCTCAATGGGTGGATTTCTGTCTGTTTGCTGGAATGCATACATCAGGTCTGATGCCGTGATAATGCCGGACAGTTTGTCAAGCCCAGACCTTTTTCTGCCGTATACAAGTAGGCGCCTGCCTTTTCTTATCATGATTTTTGCTGCCTGGGCGATTCTTGTTTGTTCGGGTATCGCCTCATACTTTTGGACCAGCACGTCTTTTACAGCGATATCAGGGATCGACTTTTTGCGGGCGACCACGTCGAGAATCTCTCTTTCCGTCAGGACTCCTTCGACACGCCCATCAGCGGTGTTTCCTTTCATTATGACGAGGTTTCCTATCTTATTGAGGCCCATCACTATAGCTGCGTTTGCAAGCGTCATGTTTGGTTCCCCGGTAATTACAGGAAAACTCATGTAGTTTCCTACCTGCATTGTCGGTTTGTGGACTGTTGTCACACCCATACCCTGCGCGAGATCAATCCGCCAAGAAAAGCATGAGGATTGCAGTGCAATGCAAAGCAAGCCGAACTACATGCCGCATTTGCGTAAGAAATTAAGAAAATTCCCGGTATGTAGCCGGCTGAAACATAAATACGCGGCCAATTATTGCATCAATGGTGAATAATGCAGGAAAACAGGGGACCGCCTGAAAGTTCTTCGCCCGAGAGCCTCGTGATTCCAAACGAGGACATGGACACCATACAAAAGGAAATCTCCGGTGAAAGGCTGCCTGAGGTCATCCTTGAACTGTGCGACGGCTGCCACTGGTCACTAATATGCTTTAACAAGCGAGGAATCATTAGGCAGTGTCCCGACTGCGGCAAAGAGGTGTCCTTTATCCCAATGAGGATCGATGAGGTCTGCTCAATAGAGTATGACGAGCGCCGCGGCGTTACCATAAGGTTTGACAGAAAAAAGCCATTGAGATAGCCCGCACGCCGGCGGTGAGTGAGCTTTTAGAGTCAGGATTACTTGTAAATAGTTTCGGTTCCGGGCCTTCCGCTAGCTCCATGCTGCCGCTCGTACTCCTGCAAGCTTGCCTGGCGCATCTTTACAAATTCCTCAATATTTTTACGAATTGCCTCCGCCTGAGTTCTCAGAGCCGAGACGTCCGTCTGGACTGAGGGGATGACCTTGCCGAGCGCCTCAAGCAGAATCGCTGCGCCCTCTGGGTCAGGGATGTTTGCAAGCGTTGGAACCAGCAGGCACCTGCATAGGAGGTTCTGGTTTACGCCTGAAGAGATTAGTGCCCCGGCGAGACCCACTATTACGGCGGTATTGGGGGTTATGACCGATGAATCGCCCTCGGGCTCATTTTGCAGCCCCGCTGCGGGCAAGGCAATGCCATCGGCATTTCCTCTTCTCAGTGCATGTGTAATATTTCCGAATATGCCGCCAGAGCCGGCTTGACCGTCTTCCCTGCTTTCCAGGAGAAGTGCGCGCCTGACGTCCTGGAGAGTAGCCGTGTAGCTGTCCGGCGTGATGCTTCCCACCACCATTATCTCTTTGACTCCTTCGTCTGCACACCATCCTAGTATTGCGCTGACGATCGAGTACGTTCCCATGGCAGTCGTAGGCGCCTCGCACATCAGGACGCAAAGTGTGCCGGACTTGTTGGAGTAAATCCTGAAGGGGTGCCTGAACTTGCCTGCGATAAAAAAGGCTGCCGGCATGACATAGGGAGACTCGACGAAGGCAATCTGGTGCATTCCGAGCTGCTCGACAAGGTGGTTCGTCGAAAGCGAGCCTACCATTCCGCTGTCCTGAAAGCCCACGATTAAGGTCGGACGCTTGAGCGCGATTTGCTTTGCCTTTGGAAGAGGGAGAATCTGGGTTGATTCGCTGGCTGAAGGTTCAAAAGTTGAAGAGTTTGATGGCTGTTTTTTCATGCTGAAGCTGAGCTCCCAAGTCACTATTATCTCTGATTGCGGAAGGATTGGAGCTTTACCCGGTGCATTGCAGGTAGAGATAGCCGTTGTCTGTGCATTCAGTGCTTGTTTTCCATGAATCATTCTTGTATGCATAACCAGCTGCGGTGCGCAATTGTGCGTTTGAAGCGGGCCGCGGCGCGAATGCGGAGGCGACAGGAAAAGATAATGAGCAAGGCTACGCACATTAGGTGATAAACAAATGGTGGGATCGCCTCTCGTAACCGTTGGAGACATAATGACGGAGCGCTTGGCCACAATCAACGCCGTCGACACGGCGCAAGAAGCTGCAAACAAGATGGTGCAGGAGAAAGTAAGTTCTCTTGCGGTACTTAATGACGACGGAACCGCCGCAGGGATAGTGACTGAGAGAGATTTTGTAAGGCGAATATGTGCAGCCGGGAAGAATAGCTCTGACGTAAAAATTGTCGAGATATTGTCTGCTCCGGTAAGAACCGTTGGCGTAGCCACCCCAATCGGCGAAGCCGCGAACTTTATGATTCAGAACAGGGTAAGGCATCTGCTGGTCGTAGAAGGCAGTCAAACGAAAAAGCCGGTTGGCATAATAAGTGCGACTGACATCGTTGCAAGCCTTAAAGAAAACAGCGCGGACATGAAGCAGGCCGACAAGGAAGTGCTAAATGCTCTTGAGAGCGAAGGCAGGTTCTATTTCTGACCCGCTCAGCTTGGAAACGCCAGCGGCCACGTTTTCGAAATCTCCGATAGACTCTTAGGCGTCGCGTCGCAATTCAGGTTCAGCTAGCAATTACTTCGAACCCTGCACCATACAGAATGCTTCCGACATCGTGGTCGTTTCCAAAATAGACTCCGGGTTCAGGGAAAACCGTATCAAATACGGCGCCAGCCCCGGGCGGCAGGTACGAAACTGAGCTGTACCCGCGAGTGCCGTCGCTGGTGATTTGCGAACCGTTGCTTGCTGCAATACCGCTTGAATTGTCTTCGGTAGCGGTAGGGACTTCCTCGCGTATGAGTCCAGCGCCGAAATTAAACGCGATCCCATTCCTAGGCCCTGCATTGAATAGAAACCAGCGTGTTGGCTCTCCAGCTTTGACGTGAAAGACCTCGGCATTGCTGTTTAGCGTAATTTTGGCAGTTTCACCGATTTGCGGTATGTACCGAAACGCCAGTCCGTTAGTAAGTACAAGATCTGGCTTGCGGGAAACGAACTTGCCGATATCAAAGTCGCCGGCGCTGTTCCCTGATGCATTTGTTGCAGAGGCGGTTTGGTTTCCAGATAGGGGCGGATGGCCAGCGGTGTCATAAAGCTCGCTGAATGCGACGTAGAATTCATGCGAGGATCGCCATTTGCTGCTGTGAACAACTATTCCGCCGTACATTCCATCGGCGATGTGCTCCCAGATGCCGTTCAGGTTGTCGCCATCACAGTGGTAAAGGTATGCGCCGGGATATTTTGTTGTGACGCTCCATGTTCTATTTTGTCCCGGATTTACAACTCCGGACAGCGCCTGACTTGGCCCAAAGCCAGCATGAAAGTTCAGGCTGTGCACCAGCTTGCCTTCGTTTTTCAACGTTATCTGGATGGTATCCCCCTGGTTAGATTCTATAAGAGGCCCCGGCACCGTTCCATTGAACACCATTTCATTGTACCACAGACCTCCGGGGTACAGGCCGTTATCGGGCGCGACTTGGGCAGTTTTTTCAGCAGCAATTAGCAGTATGCGATGCACTGTTCCAGCAGATGCGGCGATTCCAGAAAGGCTTGCACTGCCGGGCCCGGTCTTTACCGGGATGGATTGCGAAGCAACGAGAAACAACGAGGCCGTTATGGCAGATGACGCGACGGCCGAAATAGCGGCAATTGCGATTACCTTATCAGTTGTTATCTGCAAGTGACTCTAGCTACGATTCGGTTGTTGCAAGAGTCCAAATAAGCATTTCATGAAGGCACGACCTGCTAAAGCCTAATGAACCAGTCAGCACTCTGCTCGGTAAAAAACAGAATCTCCCTCTAGAGGCAAAAGACGGATCTGCGAGTCACAAATGAGAAATAGTAGATTCTTCATACTGAGTTGTGACATCGCAAGCTGATGGCACTGCGGACATCAGAGCGCTGATCGTCGACAACAACAGAGAGCTGATTGATTCGCTCATGATCAGGCTTTCACAGCATGGCTTTCAGGTCGATGTTTACAACCTGCCTTCAGATGTACTGGGTGAGTACGATGTCAAGGCTTGCAGCCTGGCTTTTCTTGGAGTGCGGCTGCCCCAGATGACTGGCTTTGAATTGGCCCGAGAATTATGGCGGGCAAATCCCGGACTGAAGGTCTGCTTTTTGTCCGAATTTGAAATAAACGAGCAGGAGGCCAGGGTGCTCATGCCAAGCCTGAAGAGTCATTGCTTTTTGACAAAAGGCCTGGCCTTCGAGGACCTCAGCAGACGGATTGATTCCCTGGTTGCCTAATTCTCGAATCTGGTTTCTCGTTGTCATGAGCAAAGGCTACCAGCCATCCGCCTTTGCGTTTTGCGCCAGCCTTTCGAATTCCCTCGCGTAGTTTGGATTCCGCTTGCGCCACTTTTCCATTACAAGCGGCCCCGTGACCTCCCACATGTCTGCTATGACGTCGCCGTGCCATTCTAGAATCTCCTTTTCTAATGCGGGATCGTGCTTCAGTATGAAGCCGAGCCTGTCATACGTCGTCGCAACATACCTTGCCGCCTCCCAGGTCTTTTCGTCAATATCCGATTCTGCAATCTTTTTACCCTCCAGCTCCTTTAGTCTTGGATCGTCGCGGAGGATTCCTCTCGCTTCTATGGCCCTGTCGTTATCTATAAGCCTGACAATGTCAGTCAGCGCAGTTACCAAGTCTGCCTGCGTCTGCAGCCTGCTCTCTTTTCTGAATCTTACAAGCGAAATCCCAAACGCAGAGATTGAAATCAGCAGCGACGCGATAGAGGTAAAATCGACGGACTGCGACAATGTTTACCGTGAGCATTTATGCATTAATAAAAAGTTCGTACTCCGAGTGGTTTCTCGGCTGCCGCGCAGCCAGAAAATGCATACAGTGCGTTGCAAAGCAATCAACTGACATAATAACTATGGAATGGATGGTTAGCTACAGTTGGCTATTGACTGGGACTACCTGCTGGTCGAAATGACCCTGCTTGCGGCCATGGTTTATGGTGCGATATACGTGGAGAACTGGGTTGCAGCTCGCAAGAAAAAGCGCGATGACGCTCAATACAGAAACCAGATCATCAGGTTTGTGCGCAAGGACCTAGAAGACAAGTTACACTTTATTGCTGACACCATTAATTTCAAAGACTACAAGCCTTTCTTTACGGACATGTGGGATGCTGTAATCTTGGGAGGAAAGCAGACGCTTTTGCCTTTCGAGCTTTTTGAAAACCTTCAACATACATACTCTTGGATGAAGTACTACAATAGTGAGATCGAGCAACGGCAGAGAGATTCCGGCGAAAAGGAGCTTCTAGAGATTATCGAGGAAGTCCGAAAATCCATTCGCGAGTCAATAGCGCGCTTGGCACAGCCAATCGACAAGCTAGGCTAAAAGCTGCCAGAATTGCTTAATAATATACCAAAGCTTACTAATACTGGAACCGACAATGGCAAACTGCAAAGAGTGCGGCGCTGAAGTTCCTGAAGGGTCCAAGTTCTGTCCGAACTGCGGGACGCAGCTTGGTCTTGAAAAGGACATCTACCACGTTTCTTCGGAAAATCTTGTTGGCAAGGTTAAAGAAGTGATTAACGATGCCAGAGTAAGAAGAATTGTTATCAAAGATGACAAGGGCAAAGTGCTCCTCTCCATACCGGTTACCTGGGGCGCGGCTGGCGCGCTTCTGACCTTGGCGCTGGCGCCATGGCTTGCGGCAATAGGAGTCATTGCAGCACTCGTTACCCGATGCACCCTTGAAGTCGAGCGCACGGCTGAAAAGAAATCAGGATAATGCTTAATTCGGACAGCGGGGTTCATGCTGTAAGTGACCGCTGACAAACTCTGCCAGAATTGCAACCACGGCGAGCTGCACCATGAACTTCTGGAGGGCGCGTACTACAAGTGCAGCATCTGCGGGGCAATGTGCAGCGGCAAGTTTTACCAGCGCGAGCCGGGTGAGTAACTCGGTGCGCCGTTTTCTTCGGCGTTGGCAGGCTTTTTGAACAGCACTAACTTGCATTACACTGCATTCCTACAGGTCAAAAGGCGATTCCGACGTGCATAGACTATCCTTGGAACAACCTCGATTAGTTGCAATCAAGCCTCGCGTCATTCGGCAGCGCCTTGACGATGAGGACGTATTGATAGAACTGGCCAACCTGCTCTCACACGGCAGGATCAGGCGCCTTCTGGGACTGCTGACCGACGACGTTGTGATAAGTGAGCCGTTTAGTAAGGCTCAGACGCTCTGTGGCAAGTCTGAGGCTCTGGATTTTCTGAGGCTGGCATCTCTGTTTTTCAGAAATATGAAATGCGAGTTCCACATTTGCAGCTGCCAGCACTCGGTATGGAGGCAGATTTCGGCAGTTTTCATGTTTTCGGAGGATGCATCGTGCAGAATTTTCGTAACGATAAAGTTGGGCGGGTACGACCCAGCGGATCCCGATTGCAGCAGGATCCGGAGTCTGGACATTGCGTTTTCGGGCTAGGCGCAAAATTGCGCTTGACGGCTAGTGCACTGCATTCCTCCTGCATATATCGTGGTTATTGGACTGCTTAGGATGAATGGCTAGAAAGCAATCATCATCTCAGAGGATAACAGTTGAGAATTTCATGAACGATCGCATGGTCATGCTCGACTACCAAAAGAGCGTTGCTGACGCGGCAAGAACGATGGTGGAAAACACTGTCAGCTCAGTAGTTGTCACTAGGGACGATGAGGCAGTAGGGATAGCTACGGAGCGAGACATTGTCAAAATTGCTGCAAAGGACGTTCCTCTCGACGGCGTAACCATAGGATCGCTGATGTCCCGTCCAATAGTATCGATCTCAAGAGCAGCGTCGGTTGAAGAGGCGGCAGAGTCCATGGTAAAAAATAGGGTCAGGCACCTTGTGGTGAGGGAAAGTCCAGACAAGGGTGTCGGCGAAGGTGAAATAGTCGGGATAATGTCGGCTTCAGATATTGCTAGATATCTCAAGCAAAAGCTGGTATCAAGGGAGGCCGAATCCCGCCTCATGGAAGCCATATACCCGACGGAAACAGAGGGCGAGAGGCTCTTTTGGTGAGCCTCGACTAGTAGGGTTATTTGGAGTCGTTGAGCCTCCGGCTGGTTGCAGCTATGCAGGCGCGGCTGTTGTAGCCACAAGCATCCTGCCTATCTCGTCTCCAATGCCTTCAAAGAGCTCCTCCATGCCGACCTCTAGCTGGTTTGACTTGTTGCCGATAAGTGCCGAGCCCTCGTGCCGTATTATCTTCAGCCCTGCCTTTTTGAGTTCCTTTTCAATATAATTTCCAGCGCTTCCGGAGAACCGTGATTCGAGCCGCGTATCAAACGCAAAGCCCTGCTTTCCTGCGAGGCTTGCTTCCCTCAGGGTCTTGAGGAATTGCTTCATGTGCCTCGGAGCGGTCATAAAATGCGTCGGCGCGCCTATCAGCAGCGCGTCATATGATTCCAGTAAGTGAGGGTCAGTCACTTTGTCTATGTTAAGACAGTCTGTTGCGGCATGCTGCTTCAGGCCGCGGGCCAGTGCGTTTGCTATCTTTTCTGTATTCCCGGTCATGGTGTCGAACAAGACTAGTGCCTTCATGTGCGGCAGCCTGGGGTCCCATTGCATATAACCAGGACGTATTCACTGCAAGACACAGAATTGCACATGTCGTTGGCGAAGCGCCCGCTATTGCGAAGGACTATTTTACCACGAGCACTGCGCAGGGAGCATAAGTCACGACGCCTGAGGCTACGCTTCCTAGTACTAGCTTCTTAAATCCGGTCCTGCCCCTGCTCCCGATCACGATAAGATCGACTTTGCGCTGTTCGGCATACTGCACAATTTCGCCGACTGTAGAGAGCGGACCATCGATTACTTCAGATTTTGCGCTTACACCCTGGGCAGATGCTTCATCCTTTATGGACGCGAACCACGAAGCAGCATCTTCCCCTTCGGCCTTTATTCGACTTGCCACAGACTCGGGGTGAGACGTGCCATAGACGCCCAACATCTGCAGATTCTGGTTTATGGCCGCAACATGCACAAGGATCAGCTCTGCACCGAACTTTTTGGCTATGCCAATCCCAGTCGATGCGGCCCGAAAAGAGTATTTGGAGCCGTCTATCGGAACTACAATCTTGTGAAAAGCTTCAACTGACATTAGGAATTTTTCTCATGGTTTCTATTTAAAAGAGAAGAATGCAGTGCAATGCAAAGGAAGCATGGGCCCGAGGACTTTGATGGGACCCGAGGCGTTATCGGAGGGATTCTAGGTCAGCGCGATGCTTTGAGTAGTTCCTGAGAATGAAAAACAGCCACCCGCAGGCAGCGGCTGCAAGTACCGCTCCCTCCGCCGCCCTGCCGGGGTCGAAAATAAACAAGACGCCAAGCACAAGAAAAGCGCCGCCGGCAATCAGCTTTAGCGCCATGGAGACTGGCGAATTTGGATTGGTGACACCGGTATAGCTCATCGCCCCTCTGCTTGCCTCCTGCGAAACGTTTCAGATGCGGCGCCCGCTAATACTAGGTTTTCGATGTTCAATGCCAAAAAGTGACTGCCCCGCCGGATGAATTGGCGCAACGTAAGAAGCTTCGTTTTTCGCAAGCCAAGCGGCCTTTCACAATCTCGTTTTGCGGTTCGCAATTTCAGTGCATTGCACAGCAAGCCTACCGCAATTATGCACGTTTAGCTGAATAATGACATTGGCAAAGAAAGTAATGGCCTCAAAAAGCAAATCGAAGGGCGAGCGAAAGGATTTCCCCGCCGAGAACATTTGCAGTTGCAGGGATTGCGATCACGAGCTTGCGCGGGACTGCGCCAAGAAAGGCTGCGATTGCTGCTCAAAAGAAAGCCACCTGATGATTCTTGATGGAATGGCGGGCTTTTATCCCGTCGACAGGGGCTAGAATCACGATGGCTGAAACTTATCTGGTCTCGGTTAATGCAGGGAACGTCGAGCTCGAAGGCGATCTGGTTATCCCCAGCCGAGCAAGGGGTCTGGTCCTTTTTGCCCATGGAAGTGGCAGCAGCAGGCACAGCCCAAGGAACCGGTACGTCGCCCGGGTTCTTCATGATGCAGGAATCGGCACTCTGCTGATAGACCTGCTGACCCTTGACGAGGAGAGGATTGATGCCTACACAATGCATTTGAGATTTGATATCCCGCTTCTAGCGAAGCGTCTTGTGGGTGCACTAATGTGGCTGTCTGACCACCATCCCAAGTTGGGCATTGGCTTGTTCGGCGCAAGCACGGGAGCCGCGGCTGCCCTTGTTGCCGCCGCTCGGCTACCTCAAATTGTCAGGGCGATAGTCAGCAGGGGTGGAAGACCCGATTTGGCCGGCGCGGCATTCCTTCATAGCGTCATGGCGCCAACGCTTTTGATTGTAGGCGGGGAGGATAGCGATGTCATAGCTCTAAACGAGCAGGCTTTGGAGCTAATGAAGAACGCTAAAGAGAAGAAGCTAGTCATTGTGCCTGGGGCAACACACCTTTTTGAGGAGCCCGGCAAGCTAGAAGAGGTTTCGAGTCTGGCATGTGTCTGGTTTTCCGAGCACATAGCCTAGCATATCGTTGCCAGTAACCTAGTCCTGATGCCTGTATTTCTTCATGATCTGCACTACCTGATCGTCCTCGACCTGGGCAAAGTCGCTGTAGAATTGGCCGACTGCTTCAAACGAAGCCGGCGTATACAGAGATACCACATCGGCAACTGCACTTTTCAGTGCCTCCATAGCGCTAATCGAGCCGACAGGAACCGCAACTATCAGCCGCTTTGGCATCAGCTTCTTCAGCCATTCGACTGCCGCAAGTATCGTTGCGCCGGTTGCCACCCCGTCGTCGACGAGCACCACTGTTCTGCCTTTCAGGTTATACTCTGTGCTTCCGCGGAATTTGTACAGCCTGCGCTCTATCTCCTTTTTCTGCACAGCAACTTGCTCTTCAATGTAAGCCTTTGTCGCGCCCGTGGCTTCAATGAGGTCCTCGTTCGCATAGAACCTGCCATCTGGCGTGACAGCGCCTATTGCAAGCTCGGAATTGTACGGAGCGCCAACTTTTCGTGAAACTACAACATCCATCCCTATTCCCAAGTATTGGGCGACGGCATCTCCTGTTTCGACCCCTCCCCTTGGGATGGCGATCACGACCGATTCGCTGTTGTTCACAAGCGCGCTTCCGAAGCGCTGCTCGAGCATATTTGCAAGCTCAAGTCCTGCCTCCCGTCTGTCAGAAAATAGCAATCTTCGGTCTCGGTCGAGCAATCCCAATGAACTGTGTTTGACCCTAGCCTATTTGTGCTTCAGGTTTGCACTGTAGTGCACTACAATCAAGAGCGCAATTGTATGGCCGGCTCTTGCCAATGGCTGGCAAGCAGGCGGCGGTTGGATTTGCAAAGCATTGCACTGCATTCGCCCTTCTTATTAGCAGAGAGCTGAAAAGTCAAGCCGAATAGAAAGATGTCTGTCCAGATCGGCCGAATAGATGGGATTCCGATTCGTCTTCATTTCACTTTGCTAATTGCTTTTCTGCTTATTTCATGGAGCCTTGCGGCAAGTTTTATGCCGGAATACCTTCCAGGTCTGTCCACACTCGAATACTGGATTATGGGAGGCATCGGAGCTGCGATTCTTTTCGTGTCCGTCCTCGTGCACGAGCTCGCCCATTCCAGACTTGCCAAAAGATATGGCGTCCAGATCCGACAGATAGTGTTGTTTCTTTTTGGAGGCGTATCGGACATTTCCGAGGAGATCAAAGACTACAAGAAAGAAGCCAAGATGGCCTTTGCGGGACCTCTTACCAGCTTTGTACTTGCAGGCCTATTTGGCCTAGGATTTCTTTTCCTAACCACGTGGGGAATGAACGGTGGCGTGGTATCCAAAATGGCGCAAGGGGTGTTATTTTACAGCGCGCTCGTAAACTTGGTCCTTGGCGCTTTCAACCTCATCCCTGCCTTTCCATCCGATGGCGGCAGAATCCTAAGAGCGATGCTTGTCCGGACAAAGAAGGACTACATGAAGGCTACCGAGACGGCAGTTCACGTAGGCGTTGCCATCTCGTATGGGCTGATTGCGGTTGGCTTTCTTGCAATGTTTGGAGGCGACTTTGTGGGCGGGCTTTGGATATTGCTTCTAGGCTGGTTCATGATGAGCGGCGCTCAGTCATACCTCTCTCAGATGCAGATTTCTGCGACCCTTGGTGCGATAAAGCTGCGTGACATCATGAACACCAACGTAGTCTGGGTGAGCCCCATTGTACGTGTTGATGCGCTTATTAGCCGATATTTCGCGGTCTACTTTAAGAGCGCATTTCCGGTGGTTGATGGCGCTGACAAAAACAAGCTGCTTGGGATGGTGACGCTCAAGAGGGCTCAGGATGTACCTGAGCACAACAGACCGACAGTCACCGCTTCTGACATAATGATCCCGCTAGAGGATCTTGCAGTTGCAACCTCGGACATGCCTGCTGACAAAGCCCTTGCCCTAATGTCAAAGAGCAAGGCTGGCAAAATCTTTGTGTGTGACGAGAACGGCTCCTTGATTGGCCTTGTAAGCAAGACCGACATACTGGGAGTGGAGATGGAAAGGCAGGAGCTGGCACATGAGCTCAAGAGATAGGGCGCTTTATCCGGACACCGAAGCCCAGTAGTCGTCAACCTTCTTTTGAAGTTCCTTTAGCACGTTTTCCTGGAGGACTGGCTCAAAGAGGTGTTCAAACCTGCCCTGCATCCTTAGGTATTCTTCTAGGGGCCTTCGGTTACTGCGCATCATAACAGTGTGCTTTACCCTCCCGTCAATAGCCTCCTTGAGCGGCCAGACGCCCGTTTCGACGGCCATTTTAGAGACCCTGATCACCTTGTCGGAGTCGATTGACCAGCCTGGAGGGCAGGGAGACAGTGCAATGAACAGCTTGGGTCCGCGGAACTGAGATGCTGTCTCTATCTTCTGCATCATGTCTGCAATATGGGCCGGGGAGACCGTTGCGATATATGGCGGCCTGTGGGCACGCCATATCTCAAACAGGTCCTTTTTATCGAGAGACAGCCCCTGCGGGGCCATCGAGCCCGGCGAAGTGGTCTTGGTGTTTGACCCGTATGGAGACGACCCTGATGCCTGAAAGCCGGTGTTCGAGTAAGCCTCGTTGTCATAGACCAGATAGTAAAAGTCAAGCTTTCTATGGAGTGCCCCGGAGGTGGACTGAAGGCCAATGTCCGCGGCAGCTCCGTCGCCTGTAACCACAAGCACTTTAAGGTCTTGCTCCCGAGAGATCCTTTTCTTCTCAATCAGGATGTCGAGGGCATCGCGAATACCCTGCGCCGCCGCAGGGGCACTTGGCATTGCCACATAGAACCAGGAGGACTTGAACGGCGTGTATGGATACACCGAAATCATGCTCATGCAGCCAGCTGCGTTCACGGTGACGACTGCAGGCCCAAGCATCTTTTCAAGAATTCGCACAAGCAGGACGCCACCGCAGCCCGCGCACAGCATCGTGCCGGCGGTAAGGCTTTCCTCCAGCGGGATGTCCCTTATAGTCCTGTGCTGTTTGATGCTCAATGTGCATCCTCCTTGGTTTCTTCTGGGACAGCTTTGCCGGCGATCCGGAGCATCCCCTTTACTGACCCCCAGTCCTGGTCCGTAAAAAGAAGGACGCTTTGCATGTGCAAATAGTCCTGCTCGGCTTCAGAGGCTACCGCGCTGAGCATGTGGCGAAATTCCGCAGAGCTCAGCCGCTTGCCGCCCAGTCCTCCAATGAACGAAAGTATCCGCTTGGGCCTGTCGCTTTGGTGGTAGAGTGCGGCAAGGATTTCCGGATAGAGTATCCCCCCGCTTCCCACCGAGATGTTCTGGTCAAAAACGGCGACACCCTTTTTGCCGGCCAGCATTCTTGCGATTGCAGCCCTTGGGAAAGGGCGGACCATCCTTATGCGGAGTATGCCGACCTTTTTGCCGGCCTTTCTAAGATCCACAGCGGCCGCCTTGGCCATCGTCGAGAACGAGTTTGTTGTGACCAGGACATAGTCGGCGTCCTGCAGCATAAACTCTTCGGCTAGGCCATATTTCCTTCCAAAGAGCCTCTCAAAATCAGATGCAGCCCGTTCGTGCACCTCCAGCGCATTGAGTGAAGCAAGATGCATCTGGTACTTGAAATACGAATATGCCCTGCCGTCCAGAACCGCGGAAGCCACGGACATGGGATTCGAGGCGCAAATGTAGCCTTCCGGCGGCGAATATTCTGGAAGAAACTCTTCGACCAACTTTTGGTCCGGCACTTGGACCGGCTCTCGAGTATAGGAAAGGTAAAAGCCGTCAAGGTTTACTATTGCGGGCAGCCTGACCCTGCCGTCTTCTGCTATTCTGTATGCCATAAGGATTGAGTCGATAACTTCCTGGCATGTCTCGCAGTGGATTTGTATAAACCCGCTGCCCCTGGCAGATAACACGTCGTTGTGATCAGGCTCGAGCGTTATCGGAGCTGCCAATGCCCGTGAGACGTTTGCGAGTACGATAGGCGCTCTCCAGCCGGCCACGTTGTACAGCATCTCAAACGCGTACAGCAGCCCCTGGCTGGAGCTTGCAGTAAAAGTCCTCACGCCGGTTACCGCGGCGGCGCCTGCAGCAGACATCATCGAGTGCTCCGAATCCATGAGCACTATTCGGCTTTGCATTTTCCCCTCGTCTATCCATTTCGAGAGAAGCTCGATTATTTCCGTCTGGGGGGTTATAGGATACGCCGGGATATACTCGACGCCGGCAAGCCTGACCGCGGTCGCGACCGCGGCGTTTCCTGTGAGGAGTTCCTTTTCAAAAGTCAAGCGTTCTCCCTCCGGACTAGCGAGATCGCCTTGACGGGGCACTCAGTATAGCAGATGTCGCATCCCTTGCATGCATTGTAGTTTACGCTTGGAAGCCTGTCCGCAGGCCTGATTGAAATCGCGCTGTCTGGGCAGTACACAAAACAAATCATGCACTTGGTGCATCGGTCATAATCTATCAGCGGCTTGTAGAGGCTCCAGTTTCCCACTTTTCTTGACGCGGTATTTCCAGGCGCGGTTATGGTGCAGGCCGAAAGGGCTGGACCCTGATATCCAAGCGCTATGATTTCTTCTGGCCGTGCCGAACGGCGAGGCGGCTGCAATCCTGTGACCTCGGGCAAAGTCTGGACAGACTGGTAGGTGGCTCTGGCCAGATTCACATTTCCCTCGAGCCTCTCGCCTGAAACACCCAGCTTTGAGAGCTCGAATCTGACAGCCTTCTCGAGCTCGGCATAGCCGAGTCCAAGAAGCTTTGCAGTGACGCCGGAGACGGCAGAGGCAACCAAGCCCCCGGCTCCCAGAATCTCTTCTGAACGTCTGGCAAGGTTTGCCGAAATGATATTTCCGGCGGCCAGGGTCCCAAGGAAACTATACTTTGCCTGAAGCTCCGCGGCTGTCTTGTCGGTGCTTACAAATAGAACAGTTTCAGAAGATAACATGGTTTCGACTGACCCCGCCAGAGTATCGTCAAGAAGTGATTCGTCGGCGATAACCAATATTGCTGGGTCGATTGCGTGACCTCTTTCAAGGATGACGGGCTCGTCGGAAATGCGTATGAACGCCGTTATCGGAGCGCCCCGCCTTTCTGCGCCGTATAAAGGTTGATCCTGAACTGCATATCCTGCAAGAAAGGCAGCGGTGCCTATGATATGAGCGGCAGACTTGATGCCCTGACCTCCCCTGCCTATCAAGGAAACTCGGGTAATCATTACAGCATGGAGCGTAGGCAGCAAGAAGCATTAATTCAGGACGAATGCTGTGCATTGCATTGCACTCTTTCAGGCTCGCATTTCGAAAGAGCGTTTTCACCATCTCTGGGGCTATAGACATGAATGCACTGCATTGCAGAAAATGCATCCAAGTTAATTATTCGAGCGGGCACCCCATGCCTATGGTACAGAGCCAAAAGGAAACCGATTTTTCAACGTCCAAGGACTATGACCGTGAGGCAATAGCCAGAAAGGCAAGAGCTGCCGCCGATTCGGTCAAGGATCTGATAATGTCGATCGGGATGAACATAGAGAACAAGATCGCAATTGAGGACCAGATTAACCACTTATCCCACGAAACTGAGTCAATGCTTTCGAGAATAGACGACGTTTCAAGAGCGAACCAGAAGAAGCTCCTTTTGGCGTACAAAAAGTTCCTGGAGCATAACCTCGCTGCGGTCAACCATCGGCTGAAAGAGCCTGATTCGAAGTGAGGTCGGCCACGAACTCCCAAAGAAAATTTTTATCGATACATAATGGAGATATCTCGTAGCCAGAGTATGAACGACAAGGTGAAAAACAGTGTCAAGCCTCAGGGACTGCTCATTTCAGAAAACGACACTGCGCTTGCCACAGACCTGTACGAGCTGACAATGGCAGCCGCTTATCTGGCGTCAGGGCAGGCAGACCGCATCGCCGTCTTTGAAGCATTCATCAGAAAGCTGCCCCACAACCGCTCGTATCTGGTGTGTGCCGGCCTGGAACAGGTTGTACACTTCCTTATCAATCTCAAATTCACAGATGCCCAGATTGAGTCTCTGAAATTAAACGAGGCCTTCCAAAATGCTGCAGCGAAAGACTTTTTCAGATATCTTCAGGACTTTAGGTTCACCGGCGATGTCTGGGCGGTACCGGAAGGAACCGTTCTTTTCCCAAACGAGCCTATCATAAGGATCGAGGCTCCCATTATCGAGGCCCAAATAATAGAGACCTTCCTTCTTTCAATAATAAACTTTGAAGGCCTCATAGCAAGCAAGGCATCAAGGGTCACTAACGCCGCCAAGGGCAAGGCCATTGTCGAGTTTGGGTCAAGGCGCGCCCACGGACCGCAGGCCGCGCTTTTGGCCGCTCGGGCCAGCTATATCGGCGGCTGCGTGGGAACTTCGAACATCCTTGCAAGCAACAGGCTCGGCATACCGGCATTCGGGACAATGGCGCACTCTTTTGTCATGAACTTTCAAACTGAGCTTGAAGCGTTCAAGGAGTTTGTCAAGGTGTTCCCTGAGGGGATGCTATTGGTCGACACCTATGACACCCTTGCGGCAGTTGGAAGCATTGTCAGAAGCGGCATAAAGGTCAGTGGAATAAGGCTTGACAGCGGAGACCTCTACGACTTGAGCGTAAAGTCAAGAGGGATCCTTGACGAGGCGGGCTACAGTTCGACATTAATAATGGCAAGCGGCGACTTGAATGAATACATCATCAGCGACCTCGTAAGAAGGGGGGCACCGATAGACGTTTTCGGGGTTGGAACCGAACTCGTGACATCAAGAGACGACCCGGCCCTGAACGGCGTTTACAAACTAGTCGCGATAAGGTCGCATCGAGTAGGCGAAGCCGGTGAAGTCATTTACAAATCCAAGACCAGCCAGGGAAAGGCAACGTATCCTGGGCCAAAGCAGGTTTACCGCACAGTTGACCAGAGCAGCGGAACGATCAAGCTTGACACTGTCGCCCTGGATGACGAAATCCCTCCAGAAAATTCCAGCCCACTTCTGCAAAGGTACGTCCAGAGAGGCAGGCTCTGCACGACTATTCCGACACTTCAGGACATTCAGAAACAGCATGCCTTTCAGGTGCAGGCATTGCCAGCAGAGTTCAGGCGGATTGACATGACAGTTGACAAATTCCCGGTCCAGCTCAGTGCAAAGCTGCGCACGCTTGCAGAAAAGCTCGGCATTTTCTAGTGCTCATTTTGCCTAGCTATTGGTATTGTTTTATTAGTGGCTGGCCTGAAAAACTGTCATGTCATCAGCCGCGCAGATGCCGGAGTCCGGACGCATTCACTCTTTTGGTCAGGACCAAAGGCGGTACGCCGTACTTATCCTTGACATGCTAAACGATTTTGTCTATGGCAAGCTCAAGTGCGAGAGGGCAGCAAGGATAATTCCAAACATCAAGACGCTTCGTGGCGTTGCTCGCAAGAATAACGTTCCCGTCTTTTACTGCAACGACGAACACCTTCCCATTGATTCCTACGAAATGAAGCTTTGGGGCAAGCATGCAATGAAGGGGACAAAGGGAGCCATGGTGATTGATAGTCTAAAACCGCACAAGTCTGATTATGTGATACCAAAGCGCACTTACAGCGCCTTTGATGGGACCGGGCTTGACAAGGCTTTGCAGGGAGTCTACGACGGTAAGGGCGCCAACACCGTGATAATCACCGGTCTTCACACCAACATTTGCGACAGGCACACGGCATACGACGCTTTCGTCCGGAACTTGGACATTGTTGTGCCCGAGGACGCGGTCGAGGCTTTTACCGAAGGCGACCACGTGTCAGGCCTGGATTACCTTAAGCGGGTATATGGCGCGAAGATAAGGACAGTCTCGGAAATTGTGAAAGAACTTGGCGGCCAATAATCGCGGTTGCCTTGCGGGGAGAAGGAAGTCGCAACTTGGCGGCTTTGGCGTAAGATGTCCTGAGTAGGCTTACAGACACCGATCGCGTTTGCCTGCGTCTCATGCCTTGCATTGCTTCAACTTTCCCTGCGTCACTCCAGGCATGCCAGCGTCCGTTCGTTCTTCGGCTACGAATCGAGTCACTACCCGATTCGCGACGCTGACCAGGCAATCGCCGCCCGTCCATATTGCGACTTCCTACCAGACACATCGTCTCCGTGCTATTTAGCATCTATGTCCGCATTGCAACGCTGTGCACTCTTGTCTTGCTCTCCTAAGCGCTGCTTCGTTTTCAGAAACTAAGAATAGCTAGCATCACCTGAAGCGACGATCACACAAATATGATCATCGAGAAATTTCAGCTTACTAAGACAAATTTCGATTACTTGCAAGATCTGGACTGCCCTTGCTTTGAGGCAGGCCAGCTCCACATGAACGGATTGAATGAAGCAAGGTAGGAAAAGAATACTATAACCGATATCGAAGACAGGACTACAATATCGATAGTGCAGTCTGTGAAATACTTCATCCAGTCTGCTTCATTCGGAGCTGCCTCAAGAGCCGGTCTTTCTTCTTCCGCCTTGTTGGCCTTGCCTGACTTGATAGCATCAGCGACCTCCAGTGTCATACAGCATCTATACTGTTCGCATGGTATTATAACACGAGGAATGTTGTGCATTGCACTGCATTCAGAGAACTTGTGTACCTTTTTCAGCCTCGAGGTTATGACACAATGGCAAAAACAAAAGAGTCAGCCAACTGAAGTCAGCCTTACAGTAGCTGAAGCGAATTCTGCGGACGTCGGAAGGAAAGTTGCCAGTATAGACCCGGAAGTGGCAGAGATTCTTGGGCTGTCCAGTGGCGACCCTCAAGCGACGTTTTATTCGCCATAGCGTTTGCAATGCACGCCAGTGCATTCCGCCTTCCTATATACTGCGGTGACAGCGCACCTTCTGATGTATTCCGAACAGAAAGAAGAAAAATATCAATCAAGCGGAACTATGGTTTCTGCGAGACTCCACGAATATCAAAAGCCACTGGTCGTTGAGGACGTGCCCAAGCCCGCCAGGCCAACTGGCGAGCAGGTTATAGTCAGAGTCGGCGCTGCAGGGCTTTGCCACAGTGACCTTCACCTGATAAGCGGAGAATGGAAGGACGCGGTACCGATAAGCCTTCCAAAGACGCCCGGTCACGAGGTCGCGGGCTGGGTGGAAGAAGTGGGCGAGTCTGTACCCCCGAACATTTTCTCAAAGGGAGAGCTAGTGGCAGTCTTTGGCGGATGGGGATGCGGCATCTGTCTTTTTTGCAAGCGAGGCGACGAGCAGATGTGCACGCTTGGTCAGTGGCCGGGTCTCTCAACCTATGATGGAGGCTATGCCCAATACATCATGGTGCCGTCATATCGCTTCCTTGTAAAAGGAAATCCAGACGGAAGGGAAAAGCTGACTGTTGAAGAGCTTGCGCCGCTGACGGACGCAGGCCTTACGCCTTACAGGGCTGTGAAGAAGGTTAGGCACATGCTTGGGCCCGGCACAAGCATAGCTGTCATTGGCATAGGAGGTCTTGGATCCTACGGGGTGCAGTATGCAAGGCTGCTTGCCCCCCATTCCACTGTAATCGGAATTGACAGAAGCGAGTCAAAGCTCACACTTGCGGAAAACTTTGGCGCCGACTATACGATAAACATGTCGACTTCGAAAAACATCAGGGAGGAAGTCCTTCAATTGACAGGGGGAAGAGGGGCGGACGTCGTCCTGGATGCCGTTGGCGCAGAGAGTACCGCTGACGCGGCATTTCGGATACTTGCCAAAGGAGGGGCGCTGGTCCTAGTCGGTCTGTTTAGCAGCACGATAAAGATGCCGCTTGTAGCGTCAGTCATAAATGAAAACCAGGTTATCCCATCTCTGTGGGGCAACTACAACGAATTGAGAGAAGTAATCGAGCTTGCCTCGCAGCGCAAGGTAAAGCACGCATACAGGACTTACCCCATTGGCAAAATCAACGAGGCAATCGATCTGCTAAGGAACGGACAGATAACGGGCCGGGCAGTAATAGTCCCCTAGGCGCCCTCGGGGTTTTTGAGGCCCGGCCGTCTTCAGACCGACGTACGTCGCAGCCCCTTTATCACAAGGTCCCAGGGCGTTACTATCAGCCCGTCGGAAAGAATGCACGGCGCACTTACGTCCTCGAGCAGTGGCGCCGCAGAACTGATTGCCGTTTCAAAGCTAATCTTTTTGGGCTGAAGCAAGCTTAGAGTCTCGAGAGGGATCTTGTCTAACGGCCTTATGCCGTCTTCTTGATGCCCTGCGAGTGCCTGGCGGCCCTCATGGCTTGAGAGGAATTCCAGAATCTTGCGGTCGTTGATAATGCTAATGTCGCCTTTCCCTCCTCCTTCAAAAGTGATGCCGACGTTTCTTATCTGCCGATCAGTGATGGTTCTAAAGACATCGCCTAAACTGCTCTTTGACGGGATGGTGATTATGGGCGAGCCGACATCCCGCACTGGGGTGTTGACATTAGATCTAAAGACAAGCGGAAGAAGGTCGCGGAGCGAAAGAGTCGCCGCGATTTTGCCGCCAAGCGTGACTGGGACAAATGCAAAGTGGCTCGATTCAAAGAGGTCGAACGCTTCGCTAAGATATGATGAGCCTTCGAGCGATATTGCGTCCTCCAGGCTCAGCAACTCTGAAACCTTGGTATTGAGCCATTTTCCGCCGGCATCAAGAATGTGGTACATGATGTACTGGTTGCCGATGCGACCCGCAATCTTGCCAAAAGAGTCCAAGACAACAAGGCCGTCAACGTAGATCTGCGGGCCGACTGCCATGAATGTAGCTGCAAGCGGAAGTTCATCGTCGAGGCCGACTGAAAGCACTGGACGGCGGAATATTTGCGGAGCCGCCTGGTTTATTGTCAGCGATGACAGATTCAATGCCATTCTCCTACTGATACTGCCATTCGAGTCAGCAAGTAAGGCCGGCTAGTGACAATTTAAACTGTCGATCGCGTTTGCCACCAGCCAATCGCTTCTAGCAGACGTCCAAGCTAAAATGTCAGCTTAATCCAGGCCCAGTGCATCCTTTAGATCTATCTCATGGTCTTGCTCCTCGGCAATGATTTCACGGAGTTTCTCCGAAAGGGCAAACTCGCCAGCACGTTCGGCCTGCCTAATGCGTTCTCTGTAGTTTCTGATCGTCTCCTGCTCTGCCTGCAGGTCAATCTCGAGCATCTTTCTCGAATCTTCGGAAAACTGCGCCTCGGCGCTTTTCATCGTAGGCTTGCCACCAAGGTAGTCGATTTGACGCGCAACTTCAAGTGCATGAGCAAGTTCTTCTGAAGCATGAGCCTTTAGCTGCTCCGCAATGTCCCCGTATTCCGCCCCCTTGAGAGTGTTGCTAAAGACCACGTACTGGATAATGGTTTTGTACTCTCTGGCAAGGTCTTCATTTAGCCCTCTTACAATTTCCTGGATTTCAGACGGCGATGCCTTTGCAGCATCAGCTGGCTGGGAATTCTCGTTTCTCGACATGACAATGAACTGATCTTAATCAATTTAACCATTAGCGGGATTCCACTACATTATTTGAAAAATTATTAGACCTTGTGGTTTGACGATTGCAGACGTCCTTTTGATGTTTGGCTGTGAGGACGCCTTGGTGTCGCAACCACCAGGTCTATGGAACCTGTCCTTGGTTCTTGGCCTCCGATGACAGTAATATTTTTCGCACGCTCAGGTAGATAGCAGCGCTAACAATCGCAAAAATGCTGGTTGCAACGATGCCGATTGCTAGAAAGACCCTGGCAATGTCATTCGTAATCCAGGCGACCATGAACCGCATAAAGCTTGGGAGCACGTCGCCGAAATGGCTAAAGTCAAACGGGAATACCTGAAGCAGCCAGACTGAACATAATATCCAAAAGATCGATGCCGCTATCTCTGGAATCCTGGAGGTATTTCTCCTTCCCGTTATTGCTCGCGCCAGCGGTCCGACAAGCCCGCAGAAAATCGCTCCGTAAAAGGCATACTCCAGCGGACCAAATGACTCAGTGAAAAAGCCCGTTGACCATGCCTGATGTGCATAAAAGAACAGGAAGACCAGGGTAGTGACAAAGATTGAGCCAACTACTCCGACTCTCTTGTATGCTGGAATGAAATCGCGGCGAGCCGCCCTTTCCGTCCGAGTAGCGCATTCCCTGTCCATGGTCTTGCCGCCATCTAGCCCTGTCGTACTAGTCCTTCCTGTAGGTAATGCCGCCCTCAGTAGTGGTGGCTCCCTCTGGTCTTTTGCTTCGGCTATCAACAGCTAGGACTATCCCGCCTGCTATCAGCGTCATGACTCCGACCGCGCTCAGCACCCCTCCGACGATTATCAGGCCAAATGCGCCCGGCCAGGAAATAGTTCTCCCGTCCATCGACATAAAGGGCATGTGGCCAAACATGCCACTCACTATTGCTGGTCGGCTTCCGGTGTTTGTGATAGTCACAGTATAAGTGCCCGTCGCGTGCGGCGTGAATGTTGTATAGAATGAATCTACGAACTGGTTGCTGCTAACTACCTGTCCCGACGGGTCTGTAACGGTTTCCGTCATTGGTATGCCTGGCGGCGCGGTTGTTCCGGCGGGCCGTTCAACACTAATTGCAAGTGACAGCGGTATGTCAAGACGTGAGACGTCCGTTTGTGCTGTCGCCGACTTGCCGGCATCAATTGGCGTGCGTGCAACAATCGAATTCTGCTGTACAAAGAAGCTGGCAAAAGATGCACCCCAGACAGCAGATACCGTCACGCCTGCTACTAGAAGGATAGCACCGGCAATGAGTACAGGATATCCGCGCTTCATCTTGCCGCGTCACTCTTTGCGGTAGTTGACGTTGTCTGCTGCAGTTGCTCGCACATCCTGAACTTTGACCACGATGGTATCTGCCGCCCTTGCCAGCAGCCGCTGCCTCTTTTCATTGGTAAATATCCATCCCAAAAGCACGTCTATTGGAAGCAGAAATGCCTTGCCAAAGCTCTCAATCGCAGCATGCCGGGCACTGATGCTGTTGCCTGCCATGTCGGTTGTCTTAATTTTTAATAGCTTCTTGCCAATGCTCTGGCCGGTGGAAGACTCAAAGTATGTCCAGTATGCAAAGAACATCAGGCTCTGTACTGCAAACCTTGCCGCTCCTACTGCCGGCATTGCCGGGCTTCCGTCAATTCCCTGGAGAAATGCAAGCGGGGCATAGACTATTGCAAAGAGAACCTCAAATGCCACGGTTACTATGATAAAATCGACAAGCCATGCCCAGAACCTTGTGGACCACCTGGC